>NZ_JANMZH010000925.1:0-1029 GCF_031383065.1 Microcoleus sp. OTE_8_concoct_300
TTTTCTTCCTCCTCCTTTTTGACGAATTATGTGTCGCTCAAAAGTAGTCTCTGATTCACTTTTTAATTCCTTAATGCCTTTGGCTATTGTATTTCTGTCTGCTGCCAAAATTCGGGATATGTAACTAATTCCACCATAACCAAGTTTTTCGGCTTCTATTGCTGCATATCTTCGTCGATCTTTTTCAGATAGAGATTGATAAAGTTTCCGCATCTGAGCAGTAATTTCAGAGGAGTAGCACATAAATTTACCTGAATAAAATGAAGGAAATCAACGAACTAATTATTAGTGAAAAAAACAAGGTGAACATCGAATAAGGGTAATTCTTGACCACCAAAATGAAATTTTACATCCTTTCTAATCACTCATTTGTTTATTATACCTTGCTTGTGTTATTAAATTTTCATTCCTCAGCAAGTTGACGAAATTTCCGTAATTGTTCTAACTTCATTGCAGGTAGATTTGAGATTTTTAGCTGAATTCTCAATCTCCTACCCTGATGCTGTTTGTTGAAACTATCGCAGACAGTTTTTTTCTCGAATTGCAAGTCTCCGAGAACGTCAACGGTCGCTGGTATTTATCTTATGGCTGAGTTTGATAGCTGGTCACCAGCGACCATTGCCGTTCTTGAGAACTGTTCTCTAGTCTCACAGCGATCATATTTTTTGACCTGCTTAGTCTAAACTCCAACCTTTTAAGCATCAGTCTGATAAAGCAAAGCTTGAGTTTGGCATTTGAACGAGCGAGTGTGCGATCGAAGTTTTTGACTAAGCTTTTGCATCTTTTCACCCAAGCATTTGAACGTTCTCTTCCCCCATCTAGCCGCCACAGGCACAAATCCAGATTGCCCTCTTTGGTACAGTGGGTAAAGAAGGGAAAGCCAAGTATATCGACGGCTAGATGCCTTTTGATGCCATTAGTACACTTGTAGAAACAAAACCCTTTAGACTCCTCACTAGCATTGCAAGTGTTTTTAAACCATGAGTGAATCAATCATGATTAGGGTTGTCCACTGCGGTTTTTTTTGAC
>NZ_JANMZH010000008.1:0-15239 GCF_031383065.1 Microcoleus sp. OTE_8_concoct_300
TAAATTCGGTTTAGCAATTTCAATGAAAGTGGATTAATGTCTCGAAGTAAAAACATATAAAACCTCTTTAAATAAAACTTGATGTTTTTAGTATATCATATTATTTGATTTGTGTAATTAATTTTGTTTGACTACTTATTAGGCGAATCATCAATACCTAAAAGCGGAAATGATAGTAAACCCCCTATAGTCAGAACCAAGAATAAAACAATCGTGGGGACAGGCTGTTTGATCGACCAAGCCGAAATATTGAAAGACATAATTGGGAATGGGGAATGGGGCATTGGGCATTGGGCATTGGTAATACAGTTCCTGCTTTCTTCTGCTTTCTCTCTTCTTTATTCTCTTCCTTTGCGTCCTTCGCGTCTTCGCGGTTCGTTTGAAAAAAGTAATACTGTAGGGTGCGAAGTCCGCACCTTACACTTACTGACTACTGACTAATAACTATTTAACAACCTTAACCCGATCGCCATCCTTAAGATAACCAGCCCCAGAAATAACCACCCGATCGCCCGCCTTCAAACCCTTTTTAACCTCAACCTTAGCAGCAGTCAAATCGCCCACAGCACCCCCAGAAATTTCCCCGACTTCCACCGGTTGAGCCTGCACCTTATCCTCACCCACAAGTTTGTAAACAATAGAACTGCCGTCAGATTGTGGCAAAATAGCTTTAGCGGGGACTTTCAAACCCTGAGCCATTGCCGTCGAAATAGATGCGCGCAAAAACATACCCGATCGCAAAAACTCGCTTGGCGGCAAATCAATTTTCACAGTAGCTTGCCGATTTTGCGGGTCAACTAGCGGCGAAATATCTCGCACAGTTCCTGACAACTTAATCCGCTTGTCAGAATCCGAAGTAATCTGCACCGCTGTTCCCGGCCGCACTTGCGAAACCTGAGTTTCGGGTACTTTCAATTGCAGTTCCAGCTTGTTTCCCCGAATAATCGAAAAGAGTTTTTGATTACCCGAAGAAACATCCCCAACTCGACCAATTCTTTCAGATACAATACCGCTATCCGGTGCTTGTACAATTGTTTGTTCTAATTGAGTTTGTAACTGTTTGACTCGCGCATCATTGCTGCGGACACCTGCTGCGTTATTTCCGACATTTGCTCTCGCACTGCTGACACTCGCTCCGGCCGTATTCACTTTAGCACGAGCGCTGCTGAGGGCCGCTCTAGCCGTACTGATATTAGCGACCGCAGTAGCTACTTTAGCAAGAGCCGATCGCACTTCTTCCGCTGCTTTATTCTGTTCTTCCAAAGCTGTATTCAAATCAGCTTTAGCTTTGTTCAAATCTTGAACAGCAGTCTGGCGTTCCGTCTTGCGCCTTTCCAAATCTTGCTGGCTAATTACTCCCTGCGTCGCCAAATTTTGGCTGCGATTTACTTCTCTTTGAGCTTGATCTAATTTAGCCTGGGCGGAGGCAATGCCGGCTTTAGCTTGAGTGACACCCGCTTTAGCTTGCTCCACACCGGCCCTAGCCTGGCCGACGCCTGTTTTGGCTTGCGCTGCGTCAGCGATGGCTTTTTCAACGCCAGCTTGGGCTTGAGCGACGCCGGCTTGGGCTTCTTGTTGGGTAGACTGGGCTTGCTGCACCTGAGCTTCGGCTTGTTCTACCGTAGAATTAGCTGATTGTACTCCCGCAAGCGCTTCGGCAATTTGCGATCGCAGCACCGAATCATCCAAAACCGCCATCGTCTGACCTTTTTCTACCGCATCCCCTTCCTTCACCAAAACCTGCTTGATTTGCAAACCGTTGGTCTGTGGCAACACCGGCAGCAAGTCGTAGGCCACCACAGTGCCCGTCGCTTCCAGAGTTTCACCCACCTGGGCAGATTCCACAGGCGCCACTGTCACAGTCTGAGCCGTCGCCTGCACAGTTGCCGATGGAATTGGAACTGCGGGACGCGCATTCTGCTTGCCCCCAGTCAACTGTACTGCTAGCAGGGTTGCAGCCACGCCAATGCCTGCGCCCGCCAACATGGTATGCCACCTGAGTCCTTTGCTGGGCGAAGCTTCTGGCTCTTCTGGTTCCAAAACTTCCGATTGTTCCCCCTCCATTTCTGGAACTTCTAGCGCAACTTCTGGTTCATCTTCCTCAGGAGAAAATTGCCAGCGAGAGCGGTCTGATACCCCACCTTCAGGCGCATTTTCTACTGAGTTTTTGTCGCGTCCGCTCTGCACGGGGGGAATGGGTTTCTTTTCTTCCGCTTCTGAAAAAACTTGATTTGTCACGGTAGTTCCTCTCGCCGGTATTAACCTGTGGGTTTTTTATATTGTAAAGAAAGATTACGATAGTATCTGATTCATTTTAGCCAGCGGCATGAGCAGTCGCGCTTCCTCCTTTTGGGTGAGTGTGGCGCCGTTTCACCACATTGCGGGCGATTTCGATCGAAGTTTGTTCGATCGACATTTAATTTGATCTGCCTTCGGGGCATACTGAATATTAGCGTCATTCCTGAGCGTGGGGTCGATCGGAGTGGCATTGTCTGTCGGGCGAGCGGTTTTGCCCTCACCAACTCATCAATGCTGAGAGAATTCAGTCTAATCTTGAACTGATTATTGCTAATCTATACTCTAATGTGTTTATTGTAGAATACGGCACATGGGCTGAAAAAGTTGTGCCAGTTTATTTAAAAAAAATCACCATGAATAGTCTCTTTTCTCCCGTCCAACAGTTTTTAATTACTTGGCTGCTAGTGCTAGTGACGGGATGGTTTACCCTGACTGCTGTCAGTTATGTTGGAGAACTGGTCAGCATTTTAGTAACAGCGGGACTCATTGCATTTTTATTAAATTATGCAGTAGCAAGACTGCAAGTATTTTTGCCGCGGGGAGTAGCTGCGGGATTGGTTTATTTAACTGCGGGTGTGGTAGTAGTCGTAATCGGTTTAACTATTGTGCCACCGGTGTTGGGCCAAGCGAGCCAGTTGGGGGTGAGGTTCCCGGAATTGCTAGAGTCGGGGCGGCTGCAGCTAGGTGAATTTCAAGCCTGGAGTGCCGAGCGCAATTTACCCTTTGACGTGCAAATATTGGAGCAGCAACTGTCAGCTAGAGTCCAGGGACAAGTCCAGGCGATCGCCGGTACCGGTTTAGGCTTAGTTGTAGGTACTGTTAATTGGTTTGTGGACTTAATTTTTATTGTGGTGATTTCCTTTTATATGGTTCTAGACGGGCAAAGAGTGTGGCAGGGTTTGACCAGCATTTTTTCCCCAGAAATTCGCTATGTTTTAACAGAGACTTTGCAGCGAAACCTCCAGCGATTTGTATCGGGACAGTTATTGTTGGGACTATTTATGGCCATCTCGCTAACTCTGGCTTTTTGGTGGCTGCAAGTTCCGTTTTTTCTGTTGTTTGCCGTCTTTATAGGATTGACGGAAATAATTCCGTTTATTGGAGCAACCCTGGGAATTGGCACTGTTAGTATAATTGTAGCGTTTATTGATTGGTGGCTGGCGCTGCAAGTCTTGGTAGTGGCGATCGGTCTCCAGCAAATCAAGGATAATTTAGTAGCTCCCCGAATCATGGGAAATCTCACCGGATTGAGCCCGGTAATTATTTTCACAGCTTTGCTGTTAGGAGGCAGAGTGGGAGGGTTGTTAGGAGTTATCCTGGCAATTCCGCTAACTGGGGTAGTAAAAAGTATAGTAGAAATTGTACTCAATCCCAAATTACCGCCGCAAACAGGCTCGTTTTTCTACAATCCTTTTAGCGGCGAGGAATTGGGAAAAATCGCAGATAATGAAAGTAGAATAATTTTGGTTGCCGATGAACAAAAATAGTCTAATGTTTGTAGTAAAGACTTCAGTTCTGAAAAAGTTTATTAGTTAGGACTAAGGCCAACTGGCACACTCGAATCGACTTGTAGGGTGCTCTACTACTTTGATTATGAACGGATTATCAAGGGTGTAGGATCAGACTCACATCTTACACCATTCTGGTTTAACAAGCCTTTCGGGCCTGTTCCACAAAGAATGAATTTCTTGTGGGGAGTAGGGGTTGGGTAGGAGATCCCGCCCATAAAAGCCTTATTGAGAATGGTGCCACATCTCAGATATGACCCACCTTACTAATTGTGATACCCTTGCCTTAGTCCTGTTAGTAAGGGATTCAGTCCTTACTACTGAGCTCATTAAGAAAGAACTTGCATTCCAATGCTGCGAACCCACTTAAAATCTCAAACCTAAAAACTTATGAAATGGTGGCAAAATCTTAGAAAAAACCCTCTAGCTCGGTTGGGAGCCGTGCTGCTGTTAATTTTTTATACAGTCGCACTTTTAGCCGAATTTGTAGCGCCTTACAACCCCTACGACTCTCAATTAAACGGTTCATTGCTGCCGCCGACTCAGATTTATTTAAGCACGCAAGACGGGCGATTTATCGGACCCCACGTTTATCCGACTACTCAGGGCCCAGTGGATGCGAATACGGGCGCTCGCGAGGTAATTGTAGACTGGCAAAAACCATCGGTGATCGGTTTGTTTGTCAAAGCTTCTCCCTATAAATTTTTAGGAGTTTTGCCTTTTGACAGGCATCTTTTTGGCACTACCGGAGAAGGCCAAATTCACATTTTAGGCACCGACGAACAAGCTCGCGATCAATTCAGTCGCTTAGTACACGGCAGCAGAATTAGCCTCAGCATCGGTTTAGTAGGAATAGCAATTTCTTTCCCCTTGGGATTGTTAATCGGAGGAATATCGGGTTATTTCGGCAGTTGGATTGACAGTATTTTAATGCGCTTCGCCGAAGTATTGATGACGATTCCCGGCCTTTATTTATTAGTAGCGCTAGCAGCAGTGCTGCCCCCGGGATTGACAAGCGCTCAGCGATTTATATTGATTGTGCTGATTACTTCATTTATCAGTTGGGCGAGTTTGGCGCGCGTAATTCGCGGTCAGGTACTGTCAATTAAACAGCTAGAATTCGTGCAAGCGGCGCGGGCAATGGGCGCTAATCCAATTTATATTATTGTCCGCCATGTGTTGCCGCAAACTGCAACTTACGTAATTATTTCTGCTACTTTGGCGGTTCCGGGTTTTATTGTGGCGGAGTCGGTTTTGAGTTTAATTGGATTGGGAATTCAACAGCCCGATCCTTCTTGGGGAAATTTGCTATCTCTGTCTACTAATGCTTCAATTTTAGTGTTGCAGCCTTGGTTGGTTTGGCCTCCGGCGACACTGATTATTTTGACTGTTTTGGCGTTTAATTTATTGGGGGATGGGTTGCGGGATGCTCTCGATCCCAGAAGCATTCAAAGGAATTAAATTGTTTGTAGTAAGAACGAAAAGTCTTTTCTCGTTCTCAGGCAGAGCCTAGGAACCAGTTAAAATTTTCTCGCTCGCATGCGAGGCAGAGCCTCTGGATACAGCGGTTGAAAACCGCATAGGTACAGTAACAACAGTCATTCCCAAGCAGAGCCAGTCCATGAGAAACAGCAATTTCAAGCTACGAAAATATCAGCAAAGTTGTTGCTAAAAGTATTAGCTAACTGACCGGACACAACAGCAAGCAAATCGTTTCCTTGGAAGATTTGGACACCGTTAGAACTATCAGTAAAGGACAAATTATTGGAGTTGTTTGCACTCAATTTGGTTGCGCCAATCAAGAAGCCATTAATGGTGTCGAAGCCATCTCCTGTTGTCAGGGCAACTTTAGCCTTGCCGGAACCCAGCCAAATCACGTCAGAACCAAGGCTGCCGTCGATCGAGTCTTTGCCGCCATTGCCGTAGATAGTGTCGTTGCCACCTCCACCTAAAATCGTATCTGCAATCGGCCCGCCGTAGATCTGGTCATTGCCCAAGCCGCCAATCAGTAAGTCTTTGCCACCGTTACCGTAGATGGTGTCGTTACCTGCAGCACCTAAAATCCGATCGGCTTGTGGGCCACCGGAGATGATGTCGTCGCCAGCTTCGCCGTCGAGGTTATCATTGCCGCCATTACCGGAAATAGTGTCATTGCCAGCACCTCCATCCAAGTATTCATTGCTAGCAGTTCCGACAATAATATTACCAACCGAAGCGTTAGAGCTTTTGAAAACGTCACCCGAACTAAATCCTAGATTGTTGAAACTGGGATTGAGATATACATTGACGTTGGGAGGCAGGTTGGGAACTGCAAATGTTTGCCCTTGGTTAACGCTTGGTGCGCCATTGGTATTGACATCTAAGTGCACGGGCGTTGCTTTGGAGAAGGTAGGTTCGCTTAAAGTCAGCGCTGCTACTAAATCCCATGCCGGGTTAGGAATCAGCGGATCGTTGCCTGAAATAACTGTGAGAGCAAAGTCTAATAATTCTGATGCGATCGCACTTTCTGGAGTACCTGTAGCTTTCCATGCGTTGAGATCTGCGCGAGAAAATCCAATTTGGTTAGTGGCATCCAGCGGTGTTAAAAATACTGGTAATCCTTTCGATGCAGCATCAAATACTTCCTTTGCAGCTTGCGGATCGACCCAGATGTTAAATTCGGAAACAGCGTTTTGTTTCAGAATTGGATCGAGGTGTTCTCTGAGGTTGCCGGGAACAAAAACAGCACCTCCCATGATGTGAACGCCTGCAATATTGTCAATAATTGTGGGGTCACGGCGGAGTGCTTCTGCAATGTTTGTTTGGGGGCCTGTTGCCAAAATTTGGATTGGTTCTGGCGAGCCCTTTACGGTGTCGATAATTAATTGTGCAGCATCCCGCCGATCGACGGTTTCTAGAGGGCGATCGGGTAGAGTCACAAATGGCGACCAAAAAGTATCCGTGGAGTCCCGAAATTCTGGCGGAAAAGCGTTATTTCCGGCTAAGGGAGTATCTCTGCCAACCGCAACAGGAATACCCGTCTTGCCTAATCGGGTTAACATTAGCTCGACATTGTTGCCAAATATTTGCGGGCGAGCTAGTCCTTGGGAAACGGCGATCGCCTTGACGCTAAATTTGGGATTTTGCAGCATATAGGCTAGGGCAGTCATCCCATCTTGGCTGCCATCATCATCAACTATCAAAGGGACTGGTGTGCTTGAGCTGTCCGATGTCGGCATATTCAGTGTTACTTTTTTTAAGAAACATCATTAGTTTACTTGGTTTTAAGTCAATCGACTTTTTCTTAATATTTCTTTATTTCGGGAGTGTTTAATTATTAACAGGTAAGCGGATAGTAAAAGTAGAACCAACACCCTCCTGACTTTTTACTGAAATATTGCCGCCCATCATTAGGCAAAAACGCTGGCTAATTGCTAGTCCCAAACCGGTGCCGCCGTACTTGCGCGTGGTAGAAACGTCTGCTTGGGTAAAAGGTTGGAAAATATGCTGCAACTGCTCTGGATTCATCCCAATTCCTGTATCGGTACAATTAATAACTAAAAATTCTTTACTAGCAATTGAAGATTGAGAATCCGCTGTCGGTTCAGAACTGTTTTCTTCTCTTGCTTCACTGCTGTGACCCGCAATTTTTTCTCGGCTGGCGGTGAGGGTAATTGTACCGTTTTGAGTGAATTTGGCGGCATTGCTCAGCAAATTTAATAAAATCTGCTGCACTTTCGTAATGTCACCGTGCATAGTGCCCATATTGCTAATTTGGTGCAAGTTTAGAGTATTGCCATTTTTCTCAATTAGCGGCGCGGCGGTGGATGCGACTTCTTCTATCAAGGTGGCGATGTCGAAGGTTTCTAAGTAAAGATCCATGCGACCGGCTTCGATTTTAGAAATGTCGAGAATGTCGTTAATTAGCGATAGCAAGTGTCTGCCGGAAGTGCGGATTTTGTCTAAATCTGGGATGAGTTCATCGTAGCCCAATTCTTCGGTTTCTTCTTGGAGCATTTCGCTGTAGCCGATGATGGCATTCAGAGGTGTTCGCAGTTCGTGGCTCATGTTTGCCAAAAATGCGCTTTTTGCGGTGGAAGCGGCTTCGGCTGCTTCTAGGGCGAGTTGCAAGGCGGATTCAAAGACTTTGCGATCGCTAATATCCTCGACGCTGCCTTCATAGTAGAGTAGCTTGCCGTCGGCATCGCACACTGCACGCGCGCTTTCGGAAATCCAAATTACGCTGCCGTCAACGCGGTAAACTTGTGACTCAAACCCCGAAACTTCTCCGAATTCTGCCATCACCTGCATAAACTTGTCGCGCCGCTGAGGATTGACATAAGCTTGCTGTCTGATGTTTGTGAGATTTGATGTCAATTCTTCGGGAGTGGCGTAGCCGTAGATGCGGGCTAAAGCTGGATTTACGCTCAAGAAGTGGCCTTCGGGGGTGGTTTGAAAAATGCCTTCGACTGCATTTTCAAAGATACTGCGGTATTTTTGTTCTGCTTGACGCAGAGCGATTTGTGTGCGCTCGCGCTCGCTGGCTTCAATGGCTAGGGACACTAAATCTGCCAGGGAAGCAGCAAAATTTTGTTCTTCTACTGTCCAGTTGCGAGGAGTTCCCACTTGTTCGATACAGATGACTCCGACTGTTTGTCCTCCCAGCCGCACCGGCGCATCTAAGGTAGAAATAGTGCCAGCTTGTGCAAAGAAAGATTCGGCAAATTCTCTAGTTCTGATATCAGATCTAGCGTCGTCGGCGGAGATCGTCCGGTATTCTTCCAAAGCTCTAAAATAATCTGGATAGTCGGCGGCTGCGATTTCGGCGCCTTGGGAATGCTGCTGGTTGCTGCACCTAAATTGGTCGAGACATTGCAGTTTCGATCGAGTCTCATCATATAGCCACGCGCCAGCTTTTTCTGTCTGTAGGGTATGAGCAGCCGCTTCGGTGATTTCCCTCAAAGCTGCTTGCAAATCGCCTCGATACAGCGCTTTATTTCTTGCCAATTTTACCAAAACCGTATTTTGTTTGAGCAATTGTTTTTGCCTTTGGCGTCGCACCGATTCGGCTCGCTTCTGTTCGGTAATGTCGTGGGCTACCCAAATGACGGATTCTTCTGAAAGTGGCGAAATGCTGGCGGCAAAACAAACTTCGCGGTCGTCAATGGTTAAATCGTACTCGATCCTGACAGTTTGCTGAGTATCTAAAGCTGCTCGGATGTGGTTGAGAAAATTGTCGGCTGTAGCTTGCGGATACAGCTCTCCGAGAGTTTTGCCAATTAATTCTTCGCCTGGTTTGTAGAGCATGGAAATATTTGTGGGCGCGATTTTTAAGTAGCGACCGCTGGCGTCCACAACTATAATTAATTCGTTCATGGCTGCAAACAAAGCCCGCAATTCTGCTTCGGCGACTTCGAGTTCGGCAGTCCGCTCTGCTACTCGCTGTTCTAAACTCGAGTTGGTTTGTTCTAGGGCAACAAAAGACGATCGCAATTGTCTGGCCATTTGATTGAAAGACTGAGCTAGGAGGCCGAGTTCTTTGACGCCTTGGACTTCGACTTCGCCGTCTAATTCCTTTGAGGTGAAGTCGGAGGATTCGGACATTTTTGTTAAAGCTTTGGAAGCTTCCAGCAATCGGGTAATCGGTTTGACAACCCAGCGAGTGGTGAAAAATCCGAGTCCGATCGCCAGTATGAAGGCAAAAAAGCACAATAAGATAGTTGTGCGAGTGTTGGTGTCAATTTGCCCCATGAAGTCTGCTTCCGGGATGGCGACTACAATCAGCCAATCGAGGCCGCGGCCGTCTTGCAGGGGAGCAACCGTAACGAATTGACGTTTGCCGTCTATATCGAAGGTAAACTGTCCTTGCCTGTCAATTTGTTCAAAACTACCAAATCGTTTTTGCAAGTATGTCGAGGCCGATCGAATTAGCAAATTTTGGCTCCTAGTCGCCAACAGCCGTTTTTGTCCGTCTTTGTCAGTGACAAAGGGCAGTTCGTCTGTGGAACTGGCGACTATTTCTCCGCTGCGTTCGATCGCGAAAACTTGTCCCGACGGGCTAATTTTGATGCTTTTGAGAAAATTGCTGATTTGAGAAAGAGTCAGGTCAATTGCCAGTACCCCCTGCAGGTTTCCTGTTTCATTGTAAATAGGCATCACCGGCGTAATCCCCAGAACAGGCAAGGCCGTGAAGACGTAGATGGGAGACCAAGTGGCTTTTCCTGACTGTTTGGCAGTTTTGTACCACGGTCTTGTACGGGGGTCATAGGCGGCGGTTTGGATTAGCTCAGTGCGATTTCCTTGGCTGTCCAGGCGATAAATTTGGCGGTTTGGAGCCGTTGATTCGTCTCTGATGTATACTAAGTCTTCTGCTTCTCTTTTTACCAAAAGGAATTTGCCCTGTTCGTCGCCGTAGTAGATGGTTGTAATTCGATCGCTCAGCTTGGTCTGGTTCCACAAATAGCGCTCTAAGTTGGGGAAGTCTTCCGGGTCTAAGTTTCCAGAGGCGATCGCAGCAGTATCCATTTGCAGAAACAGGTGAGACACATCCCCAAAACTGCGGAAATTTTCTTTAGTCCTCGCTGCGACTTCCAAGCTCAACCTCGTAGCAAGGTCATTGACGGCTTTCTGCCCGTTGCGAAACGACAGCCATCCAGTCACGCCCACTGCTACGGAGATTTGCACCACCAGCGGTATCAACAAAACAAGGCTCAGTGACATCTTGGGCGAGCTTTTCATCACACAACTGCTCAGACTTTTCAATAACATCAATATTCTGACACCTACCGGGTTTGCGTATCCTTTGTCGTTTAGATGCCCTAGATAGTAAGTTACAAAGTCGCCCAGCCAGAGTGAAGTGCCGTGGCCGGCAGCTCAAAACTTGGCTGAGGTTTCCACCGCTACTGTAAAAACTTGTAATATTAATCATGGCACTACTTGCCTAAATGTGGCGAGCGGTCTGGGGACTCGCGGCCAAAAAGTCACACCAGGTTAGAAAAAATGCAACTGTAGCGCGGTGATCCCAACCCTGGTTGTCATCAGTCATTCCCAATTATTCAATTCTTTAATCTAAAATTTAAAATCTAAAATCTCAAACGGTATCACTTCCTCGCGGTGCGGATGGCCCACCTTACCCCTGCTTAATAAAAATCAGATTTTAATTTTTTCTACAGTGCCATGACAAATGTAAATTAGGTGACAATCCCCTGTTGGAAAATTTGCTATTAATAAGATAAGCAAGCCAAATTCTGATCGATCGCTCATAGAATAATTGAAGCATCAGCAGTTCATCGAGGGCAGCAAAGTAAAGCGTTTTGCGCTTTTTTGGACGATGGCTTACGCCCCGCTACGCTACGACCTTTTGGCAAAATAATACTTCTGGAGGATGACATGAACTATACATTTGAAATCCTGGGCGTATCTCCAACTTTAACGTTTTTTAACCAGCAGCAGGAATTACTGCAACAACAGCAGCCGTCCGGTGTAGAATACTTGGCAAACCGGAAGTGTACTCTCGATGCGTTTGTGGCATCAGTGGAGACAGTTTCTGGCGATCGCGGCTGGGATGTCGATCGAGTTGTAGACACCGTGATTAGTTTCTGGATGAACAACTCGGATAGCATCCAGTATTGGAAGCACAGGCTGCAGGATGCCGGCAGCGAAAACTTGTTAGTAGCGAGAGTAGGCGATATCAAGTCTTTGCAAGCTGCATTTGAATCGCTGCTGGGCGAATAGAAAAATCGGGAATTGCGAAAAAGTCGATCGACTTTTTCGCAAAAATCAACTCAACTGTCTATAATTCATTCCCAATTCCCCTGATTCGCGACACAGAAGTCGCAGATATACAATATCTGTTTTTTCCAGCTTCTACCTTCCATCTGCCTGATGCCTTCAACATCTGACTAATGACTAAAGACTTCGCAATTGGCAATTCCCAAATATTATGTCTCGTTCCAAAGCCCTGCAATCTTATATTTTTGTCCGCTTGCTCCTGGCACCGCTAATGTTGTGGACAATCACCACAGCAGTATTTTTGTTGCTGCGGGCCACTCCGGGCGACCCCATAGATGCCATTCTCGGCTCGCGAGCACCAGCTGCGGCAAAAGCAGCAATGCGAACCCAACTCGGCCTCGACGCACCCCTGTGGGAGCAATATCTCAAATACATGAAAGACTTATTCAGTCTGGACTTGGGCACCTCAATCACCACTCGCGGACAAACCGTGTGGCAAATTATCGGAGATTATTTCCCCGCTACAGTGGAATTAGCAGTTTGTAGCATGGCCATAGCTTTAATTGTCGGCATCAGTATCGGTTCCCTGGCAGCATCCCGCCCCAACACTATTTTCGATACTGCAGGCCGTTTGTTTGGCATTATCACTTACTCGCTGCCGGCTTTTTGGGCCGGCATGGTTTTGCAATTAATTTTCGCGGTGCAGTTGGGGTGGTTTCCCTTGGGAACTCGCTTTCCCGTGACATTCCCAGCCCCCGAAGGCTACACAGGACTATACACTGTTGACAGTCTCCTGAGCGCTAACCCTGGTCAGTTTCTCACAGCTTTGCATTATTTGGCCCTTCCGAGTTTGACGCTGGGAATTCTTTTGAGTGGCATTTTCGAGCGCATTGTCAGGGTAAATCTCAAGCAAACTTTGCAAGCAGATTATGTCGAAGCAGCTAGAGCTAGAGGCATTCCCGAATTGCAGATTTTATGGGCTCACGCTCTGAAAAATGCGCTAATTCCGGTGATTACTGTCTTAGGATTGACTTTTGCTGCACTGTTGGGCGGTGCTATTTTAACAGAGGTTACTTTTTCTTGGCCGGGGTTGGCAAATCGCCTTTACGAAGCGATTAGCTTGCGGGATTATCCAACTGTTCAAGGTATTGTGGTCTTTTTTGCGGGAATAGTCGTAATTGCCAGCATTGTAATTGATATTTTGAACGCTTACATTGACCCGCGAATTCGGTACTAAAAATATCAAGGAAGAAGGAAAAAGGAAGAAGGGCAACGGATGTGCGACTGTTGCACTCTCGGCTTTTGTAATCTGTACTTTCTGCGTTGCCAGATGTTGCAGCCAGCGGCGGTCCTTACGAAGTATTTGTCAAAAATATCGGCTTTTAGAGTGACGACACTTGGCAATTTAGGGGCAATACTAGAGAAAATAAAATTCAACATTTGAGGAAACGCTGATGAGATTATTGCGAACAATCGCCGCTCTATCGGCTGCGTTGACCCCACTGATGGCTGAAGCTGCCTTTAGCCGTCCCATGCCGGGAACAGCCGATTTTCCCACAGCCTCAAACCCCCAAGTAAATGTGCCTGTTTGCTTCATCGAAACCCCAAGCGGCACAACTTTTGATTTAGCCAGTTTGTGCGGCACCAACGCTGAGCCCCAAAACACTGCTCCGGTTGCGGGCAACCCCGCCAATGCTCCTGCAAATAACCCGAATGCGGGCGCTCCGGCTGGTGCCCCCAACACCATCACCAGAGATGCTGCAGGCACCCCGATAAGTACTCCTGCAGGCACGGCAAATCCCAACAATCCCAATAATGCCAATCCGGGAACTTCGCCCGCAGGTACTCCCAATAATGCCAATCCGGGAAGTTCACCAACCACCAATCCCAATAATGCCAATCCGGGAACTTCGCCAACCACCAATCCCAATAATGCCAATCCGGGAACTTCGCCAACCACTAATCCGAATAACAGTGAGTCTCCCACGGGTGGAACTGCAGGCGACAGCAACGGCGGTTTAGTTCCCACTCCCAATCTCAATCTTCCGAGAGTGCCGCCGAGTTCCTTTGGCCCCGGAGGTGTTGCACCGACTAGAGATGCGATTGGTGGCCCCCGCCAGTAATAGGCTCGGTGTGAGAACTTTTACAGAAACCGGGTTTCTCTGAAACGTTCTCTTTTTCAGGGGTAGTTCACCCGCGAGAAAGCCGGAATATTTATTTGCCTGCTTAATATTGATGTCAGGTGCGATCGGCATATTCTGTAGCAGACTAGCCAAATAAAAGTTAAGCTGAGAACTTGTAGACGCTATCGGCCAAGCACTCTTTCAAAACTGGACAACCAGGTAGAAGCAGTAATATATAGCCAGCTTTAATCCATAACAGGATTAGTTATCAGCAAAGGTTAAAGTTATTACCAGGCGGGTGCTCGCCAGCTCCAAGTTCTCAAGCTAAGCCATTAAACAGGCATATTTTTGTTAAGCCAGTGTGGTTGGGAAAGTACCGACTGATAACATTAGCAAGACAAAATTAACCCGATTATTCGGAGGCTCTTCATGAGCAAAATATTTGTTTTAAATTGCAACAAAATTGCTCTAGACCCGATCGCACTTGAGGAGGACATCTAGTGTCAAACTTAGTTCAACGCTTAGAAATAACCGCTCATCCGCAACTGGAAAAATCCCTCGGCTATCGAGGAGATAGTCGGTGGGTAGCTTGGCGCTGGGAGCCCGACATCGACCAACTTATATCCAGCGACGGCAAAACAGTCGGCACTGGCAATAATATGGCTTGGCTGGTGTTTTTGCAGCACGATTTAGTCGATCCTGCGGTACAAAAGTACAACCTCGGCGAGGGCGATCGCTACTGGCTGCTTTTAGACACCGCAACTAGAAATCTCTACGTCGGCGAAGGGAAAACAGTTCAAAGTCTGCTCGAACAGCCGGAAAGTTTAGCTTTATTGGCTTGTCTTGATGGCGGCAATGCCGATCGACAAACTGCTGAAACTTGGCAGCAAGCCCTATCTCAACTAACAGCAACACCAGTTGTTAGCCACCTGAAAAATGCCCTTCCTTTCGGTATCGCCGCCGCTTTGATAGGTGCTTTAGGAGTCGGAACCGGATTGTGGGTAGTGCCCACGGTGCAGCAGAAACTAGCCGAAAAAACAGCTTTTATTTCCCCAATTAGTTCTGCAGCCAACTGCGGGCTTGACGGTTCCGACGATTTTTCAGCTTATATCGGTTCCTCAAGCGGAAATAAAGAACTTCACTTAATAGGCGTTTACGAAGCTAATGCAGAGCACGGGAACCGAAATTATTTATCTAAAAGTGCGATCGAAATCAAAGTAGAACGCCGAAACAAGCCGATAATTCTCGCACTTTCAGCCTACGAACCGGTGCAATGGAACATTACCGCAGAACCGGGAGCCGTTATCGAAAAAATCATTGTTAACGGATACCACAACCAAACTGTTTCCGGAGTTTCGGGAATTCCAATTGAAGAGCACAGCTACGAAGAAACCGGAAACTATATCGGCGACTTTATCTACAAGTGGGGTGCTACCGCTGAAAGTTCCAATACTTCTTCCCTCGTGACTAAATTGGAACAGAGAAATCGCACCAGTTTAACTTCTTTTCAAGGATGCTACAGAGGTACGAACTTTACGATTAAGTAAGAATTATTGATGATTTTGGGGTAGGGAAACGGCATTGCCGTCTCCTCAATAGC
>NZ_JANMZH010000386.1:0-3735 GCF_031383065.1 Microcoleus sp. OTE_8_concoct_300
GCTTTTTAAGGAAGTTTTTTGAATTAAAAAGATTGGATTTTGGGTTCATGACTGAGGTAAAGAGAACAGGCAGGATAAATCCTGCAACGCCCTTTCATCCCCGGACTGAAGTCACGGGGTTTTCAGGGTATTCCTTATAAAATGTGTTTACTTTATAAGTTTTTACAAATTACGGTCGAAATTAAAGCCGTCCTAGAAGGAGGGGGCTTTAAACCCAATTATTTTGGTAAAACCCGCGATGTGCATTGTTCTTCGTCAGGAATGCAAGTCCTTTCGGGCCTTTCCCGTTGCCAGACTGAGCCGGTGCCGGTGCTTGCAGGATCGGTTGGTACGGATATCTCGCTGGCTTCACACCTGCAACCAGCCTGCCCAGAAGCGAGAATAAACTGTAAATTATAAATGTATCGAATAGTAACGGTCTTATGTACAAGCAACTAATTTCAAAGATCAAACCGCTTTTGAAATCACTATTCGCGATCGGTCTGGTACTGACGCTAGCCCTCGGTAACGCTGACGGAGCTCTGGCAGCCCGCAGCGGAGGACGCATCGGCGGCGGATCTTTTAGAGCTCCGGCGCGCAGTTACTCATCGCCGAGTCGCACTTACGCCCCGCCGGGAGGGGGTTACTACCCGGGCGGCGGCTTTGGCGGCGGCTTCGGTTTCCCGTTCTTGCTGCCGTTTTTTGGCTTTGGGGGCGGGTTTGGCGGCCTGTTCTCGATTTTGATTTTTATCTCGATCGCTAATTTCCTCGTCCAAAGTTTCCGCCGCGCCGGGGGCACAACTGACGAACTCGGCAACAGCGTCCCTACTACCACTGTATCTGTCGCCCGCTTGCAAGTCGGTTTGCTAGCAGAGGCCCGCGGTTTGCAAGCCGAACTCGACTCCCTAGCGCTAAAAGCGGATACCGATACCGCAGCAGGTCGCGCTCAAGTGCTGCAAGAATCTACTCTGGCGCTGCTGCGGCATCCTGAATACTGGGCTTACGCGGGCGCTGAATCTGTGCAAACTCGCTTGGAAGCAGCCGAAGCTAAGTTTAATCAATTTTCTTTGGCAGAACGCAGCAAATTTACTGAAGAAACGCTCTCGAATTATAACAACCAGCTCCGACAAGCAGGGAGCAGCAAGATCCTGCCAGGTTTGCAGGAAAATGGTGCGCTGGTTGCTTCTGATTTGAATTCAGATCCCGGGGAATTTATTGTGGTGACGGTGATTGTCGGTACTCAAGGCAAATTGCAATTGCCAGCCGTGAAAAATTCTGAAGATTTGCGCCAAGCTTTGCGCCAGATTGGGGGAGTATCAAGCGAACAGTTGCTGGCGGTTGAGGTGCTGTGGACTCCTCAAGCGAACGGGGACACTCTGACTGCTGACGATATGTTGGCCGGCTATCCTGATTTGCGATCGATTTAGTAGTAAGCAAGACTGGGCGCGGAGGATTGTCTGCCGCGCCCGAGCCCGCAGCAACGCTGTGCGGGCGAACCCAATTGCTTTTGAGACGGGCATGAAGCAGGATTTTGTGTAGGCTGCTCGACTTAAAAAAGATTGTTTAACAAATGCTAGTATTGAAAGATTATGATTCAGTTTGATTTATCTTCTGCGATTAGCAAGACCTGCCCGAGAAACGTTTGGCGAAGAAGTTAGGCAGAAGAAAAAAAACTGTATTAAGCGAGGAGTGACTGCTTCGGAAGAAGTTGCGACCGCGTGTACTCTAAATTTTATACAAAAAAGAAGCATCGGGAGCTAAACTTATGGCCGACAGCAGCAGAAAAAAAGCCCTTTTCATTTTGAGCGAGTTAAATAACGACGATATCGACTGGATCGTCCAAAAAGGCAAAAAGGAAGTTCTAGAACCGGGCGCGATTTTGATCCATGAAGGCAGACAGATCGATGCGCTATACATTGTTTTGGATGGGAGTTTGAGCGTTTTGATCGAGGCTGAGCAGACTAAAGAACTTGCTAAAATAGCCAGCGGAGAACTTGTCGGAGAAGTTTCTTTCATTGATAGTCGTCCTCCTTTGGCAACGGTGAAGGCGATGGAAGAAACTCACTTGCTGTCAATTCCCAGACGGCAGTTAGTAATCAAACTTCAACAGGATATGGGCTTTGCTTCCCGGTTTTATTATGGAATTTCACTGTGTCTGGCAGACAGGATGCGCGGTACGATCAGACTTATAGAATACGGTCGCAATATTGAATTAGATCAACGAGAATTTGAACTGGAGGATACCAATCCTAACGTCCTGGAAAATTTGGCGCTAGCTGAGGCTAAGTTTAATTGGCTGAGGGAAAATGTTAAGGCTTGAGTAATTTTAAGGCGTTTTTGAGTTGGGTGTCAAAAGTGGCCAATACATACGGTAATTTATCATCGATTTAAACTCTCATATCATATTCGGTCGATTGACCATGATTCCTGTAGATACTGTCTTGAACTGTCAAGGGGTCGCGAGTAAATAATTTGGGTCGAAAGGCTTTTGGGATTTTAAAATCCCAAAAGCCAAATGCACCAATTTCCTCATCAGAGCGCCAATCACCTGCATTTTTACCTTTCCACGTCCCAATAATCTGTCACTCATAGCTTTCAGCAACGGGTTGAAACGCATCGCCACTACCGCAGGCAAGTACAACGCCTTTCGGAGTCGGACATGGACGGTGCAGGACAAACGAGTTTTGCCTTTAACCGAAGTTCCAGAACTGCGTTCACAGGGTGTTAAACCCGCATAAGCCGCTAATTGACGGGCATTGTTGTAATCGGAAACATCACGAATTTCAGCTAACAACACGGATGCTGTCTGTTCACCAATTCCAGGAATTGAGGTCAAGAGGTCACGCTGTTGTTTTAAATGTGGGTGTTGGTCAAAATGGTCACTAATCAGTTTTTTGATTAGTTGTTGTTGCTGTTTTAGATACTCCAAATGTGCAAGCGTAAGACCAGCAACAGTTGGCGTAGCTGTTTCCAGACGGTTCTGCTCGCTCGTAGTCATTTCGATTACAGATTCGAGCCGTCGCAACAGGGCTTGTAATTCTTTGACTTCCGGTGCAGTTGGTGTCCACAGAGACGGCTTCATAGCCGCACAAAAACGAGCAATCAGTGCCGCATCTACGGAGTCGGTTTTAGTTCTCAGAAGTTCGCCTTTAGCAAACCCTTTAATCCGGGCCGGATTGACGATGCTGACCTGAAAACCCGCCCCATAGAGGAATTCGGCTAAGGCTTCGACCTAATTGCTAGTAGCTTCCATACAAGCATGGAGTTCAACTACACTTTGTTGTTGAAGCCAGTTATGTAAACTCTCAAACCCTTGAATATTGTTGGTAAACTTTCTGGGTTTAGTTGCACGACTTTCTTTCAGTAATGAGACATGAAAGTCTCTTTTACTGATGTCTATACCTAAGACTGTTGATGTCATTATTTGCTCCAGATATACTCCAATTTATGAAAGAACCGACAGGCAATTGAATACTAACCTTGTGAATGCAGGCTTTCCCGGAGATGCCGAGAGCCTAAGATACTGTCCAGTTTAGTGTGCGCCTGTCATCAGTAATGGGAGCTTATCTACGCAACAGACTTATGCAGTCTAAGGGGCGGGCCAACTTCACCGATTTCTGATGTCCTTAAAGAACACTTTCTGCTGTTACAGAACCATTTGTACTAAACTTTCCTTGTTTCTTTAGATTCGCTTTGCTTGTCGGCTCGATCGCCTGATTGTTGGCTCGATCGCCTGATTGTTGGCTCGATCGCCTG
>NZ_JANMZH010000015.1:0-5388 GCF_031383065.1 Microcoleus sp. OTE_8_concoct_300
ATCGCACATCCGCCTTACTGCATCCGATCGATCGTCCGATACTGCACCGCCTCCCCCACATGATTCGTTTTCAAGCTTTCATCCCCCGACAAATCAGCAATAGTTCTAGCAACCTTCAAAATTCGATCGCTAGCCCTCGCCGACAGCCCCAACTTCCGAATCGCCATCTCCAATAAATTCCGAGAAGCCTCATCCAACTGACACCATTTGTTAATGTGACTGCTTTGCATCTCCGCATTACAGCGCAAACTAGATTCCGACTGAAAACGGCGAGTTGCGATCTCTCGCGCCCGCTGCACCCTCACCCGCACCGGTTCCGACTCTTCCCCCGTCGGCTGTCGCGTAATTTCCTCGGGTTTCAAACGATTAACCGCCACTTGCAAATCAATCCGATCCATCAAAGGCCCCGACAGTTTAGCCCAATATTGCTCCCTCTTCTGCGGCGAACAAGTACACTGTTGAATCGAATCGCCGTAATAACCGCAAGCGCAAGGATTCGTACTTGCAACTAAAGTGAATTGAGCCGGAAACATCACCGATTGTCTAGTTCGAGAAATCGTCACATAACCATCTTCCAGCGGTTGCCGCAAAAACTCCAAAACATCTCTTTTAAACTCAGTTAATTCATCGAGAAAAAGGATGCCGCGATGTGCTAAGGAAATTTCACCCGGACGCGGAAAACTGCCGCCACCTACCAAAGAAGGCCCCGATGCCGAATGGTGAGGACTGCGAAAAGGCCGATCGCCCACCAAGCTTCCCTTATCCTTCAACAACCCAGCCACCGAATGAATCTGAGTTACATCCAAAGCTTCATCAAAAGTCAGCGGCGGCAAAATACCCGGCAAACGCCTCGCCAGCATAGTCTTACCGCTCCCTGGCGGCCCCACAAAAATTAAATTGTGTCCCCCCGCAGCCGCAATTTCCAAAGCCCGCCGCGCGTGAATTTGCCCCTTTACATCCTTTAAATCTAAACCCGGAAACCGCGTTTTTGCTAACTCTTCTCGACCGTTTACTTCTACAGGCGAATAAACTTCAGGATTGTTCAAAAAATCAGTAACTGCAAAAATATTCTCAAAACCATAAACAGATATTCCCTGCACCAAAGCCGCTTCCTGCGCGTTACCAGCCGGTACAACCAAGCCCGAAATACCCATTTTTTTAGCAGCAGCGGCGATCGGCAAAACCCCAGCCACAGCCCGCAAACTCCCATCTAAAGAAAGTTCCCCTAAAAACAAATAATCTCCCAAAAGTTCACCGCTGACTTGTTCCGATGCTGCTAAAATGCCAATGGCGATCGGCAAATCAAAACTCGGCCCCTCCTTCCGCAAATCCGCCGGAGTCAAATTAATCACAATACTCCGCATCGGAAAAGCATATCCCGAATTTTTCAGCGTAGCCCTAACCCTTTCCTTAGCTTCTTGCACCGCAGAATCTGGCAATCCCACAACCACAATTTTCGGTAGCCCCCCCGACACATCAGCCTCAACACCCACCTTTACCGCGTCAATTCCAACGATCGATGCACTCCAAACCCTAGCAAGCATTTTTCTTTATCCTTAATTTGCCTGTCCCTGATTCATCATCTATTATGATTAACAATGACTAATGAATATCGGGAGAGGCAAGAAAAACTTTTCCTTGCCTCTTCTTTTTCTCCTCTTCCCTCTCTCCTGCTGGGTCTTCCCTCTTCCCACTTCCCCTTCTCCCTTCCCACTTGGGCCTTCCCTCTTCCCTCTTCCCACTTGGGCCTTTTTCCCTCTTCCTTCTTCCTTCGTTAACACCCGTCAGGAACCTCAGCCTAAAGGCATGAGGCTTGAAAGAGAAATCTAACAAGCCATTCTGACGGGCCTTGCGTCTTAACTGACTACGTTTTTTGAGTCACGACACCCGCTTGATACGAAGCTAGTCCCTTGCTCTGTCGCTAGTGCTTAAACAGTTCTAAGGTCACGCTCGACAGTGCTGCTAGCCTAACAAGCTCACTAAACAAAGGCGAAGTACAGACGACCTGGCAGGTCGTCTCTTCTACCCCAGAAATGGGAGATTGAGGACAACCATATCCTCACGGGGGGGCAACCATACCCCCCTACCCCGCAAGGGGATTCAATTCAATGTAAAGCCGTTCTGTAAGGACGGGGTTTCAGACCCAAGGACTTTTGATGACAACTCAAGAAACGCTTTTCAGCAAAATCATCCGCAAAGAGATTCCCGCAGACATTGTTTATGAGGACGACTTGGCCCTCGCGTTCAGAGATATCAATCCGCAAGCACCGGTCCACATCCTCGTCATTCCCAAACAGCCTATTGCCAAATTAGCCGATGCCGAGTCGCAAGATCGTGATCTCATGGGACACCTGCTGCTGACTGTCAAGCGCGTAGCAGAACAACTCGGACTTAGCAACGGCTATCGCGTCGTCATTAATAGCGGCAGCGACGGCGGCCAAACTGTAGACCACCTCCACCTTCACATTCTCGGCGGACGGCAGATGAAGTGGCCCCCAGGCTAAAGCCTAATTTTTACGCAGAACTTGCGGACTCATCCTCAGAAACCCGGTTGATTTCTATTGCCCAGCGCTTCAGAAACCGGGTTTCTTTTTTCGTCAATAAACCCGGTTGATGGGCTCTTATTGAGAATGCAGCCCGATCGCACTAGAAACCCAGTTGTCAGTATTCTCCCGATACAAACTTACCGTCGCAGAATCCACCAGTGATATGTGAATAAATATTAAAAATCATCTCTTCAAGACCTAATTAAGAGATATTTAAATAGAAAGGATTTCGACCTGAACAAAAAAAATGCTCCAACTGCTGAACCAAGCTACAGACAATAAATTCAGTTCTTCAGGTCGCTATATTTAACCGATTTGGTGTGTAATATTACTTTGTAAAAAGCTACAAATATTTACGAAGAATTAAGTAATTGTAAATTTTTGTAAAAAGTTTAAATTGTCAGCAGAAATCCCTTGGCAAACAAGAGTGAATAATGTTACTAATAGAAGCGTGGGGCATCCCCACAACGAACCTTGAAAATTCAATTAAGCAATCATAAATCAAATGACAACAACCGTACAGCGTCGCGAAAGCGGCAACGTTTGGGAACGGTTCTGCGAGTGGGTAACTAGCACCGAAAACCGCATTTATGTGGGTTGGTTCGGCGTCTTGATGATTCCCACCTTGCTCAGCGCCACCGCCTGCTACATCATCGCCTTCATCGCTGCTCCTCCAGTGGACATCGACGGCATCCGCGAACCAGTTGCTGGTTCCTTAATGTACGGCAACAACATCATTACTGGTGCTGTTGTTCCTTCATCGAATGCGATCGGGCTTCACTTCTACCCCATCTGGGAAGCAGCTTCCTTAGACGAATGGTTGTACAACGGCGGCCCCTACCAATTGGTAGTTTTTCACTTCCTGATTGGCATTTTCTGCTACATGGGTCGTGAATGGGAACTGTCTTACCGCTTAGGTATGCGTCCTTGGATCTGCGTCGCTTACTCTGCACCTGTTGCAGCAGCAACCGCAGTATTCTTGATTTACCCGATCGGACAAGGCAGCTTTTCTGACGGTATGCCCTTGGGTATCAGCGGCACATTCAACTTCATGATCGTGTTCCAAGCTGAGCACAACATCCTGATGCACCCCTTCCATATGTTGGGAGTTGCTGGTGTCTTCGGCGGTGCTCTGTTCTCCGCCATGCACGGTTCCTTGGTAACATCTTCTTTGGTTCGGGAAACAACCGAAACAGAATCTTTGAACTACGGTTACAAATTCGGTCAAGAAGAAGAAACCTACAACATCGTTGCAGCCCACGGCTACTTCGGTCGTTTGATTTTCCAATACGCGAGCTTTAACAACAGCCGTTCTTTGCACTTCTTGTTAGGTGCATGGCCAGTAGTCGGTATCTGGTTTACCTCTTTGGGTATTTCCACGATGGCGTTTAACTTGAACGGTTTCAACTTCAACCAATCGGTTATCGACTCGCAAGGTCGCGTCATCAACACTTGGGCTGATGTCATCAACCGCGCTAACTTGGGTATGGAAGTAATGCACGAGCGCAACGCTCACAACTTCCCCCTCGACTTGGCCGCCGGTGAAGTCACCCCAGTAGCAATGGTTGCTCCTTCCATCAACGGCTAAATTTAGCTTTTGATTTAACAAAAAGCGCTCCTAGAAATAGGGGCGCTTTTTGTTTTGGTAAGTAGAATTTAATAGATTTTCTTCTGTTAAATTCGTTAAATCCCGTACACTGCGCGTTGCCGAGCTTCCTTCTTCCCGATCGATCTGATATATTAATTAGGAATTATTATTTTTGGCAATCATCAAAGTGGCGATATTTAACAGGCACAAATTTGCAAAACTCGCGGTTCATAAATCCAAAACATTAGCCTGGGCGATCGCATTTTTTAGCGGCATTTTGATGGCATTGACAACCGCACCAGTAAATGCTTGGCTATTGGCTTGGGTAGCATTAGCTCCCCTGTGGGTTTTGGTTGTCAGTTATCAAAAGCCAAAAATAGAACAACAAAAACAAAAATTTCTCTTTCTTCCTTCTTTCCTCAACATCCATCCGTTACATCTTGTACAGTGCTCGTTGCCGAACTTCCTTCTTCCTTCACTTTGGGGAATTGGCTATCACGGATTAGCTTTATCTTGGATTATGGGAATTCACCCGATGACTTGGTTGGGAGTTCCTTGGTGGCCAAGTTTGGCGATCGCACTTTTTTGCTGGGCATTCATCACCCTGTGGGGAGCCGCCTTAGTCGCCGTTTGGGCGTGGCTATTTGCGATCGCAATTTCCAAAATTAGTGGCACAGGCATCTTGCCTGTGATTCCCCAAAAAATTAGTGGCACAGGCATCTTGCCTGTGATTTCCCAAAAAATTAGTGGCACAGGCATCTTGCCTGTGATTTCCCAAAAAATTAGTGGCACAGGCATCTTGCCTGTGATTCCCCAAAAAATCAGTGGCACAGGCATCTTGCCTGTGATTCCCCAAAAAATCAGTGGCACAGGCATCTTGCCTGTGATTCCCCAAAAAATTAGTGGCACAGGCATCTTGCCTGTGATTCCCCAAAAACTTAGTGGCACAGGCATCTTGCCTGTGATTCCCCAAAAAATTAGTGGTACAGGCATCTTGCCTGTGATTTTCCAAAAAATTAGTGGTACAGGCATCTTGCCTGTGATTTTCCAAAAAATTAGTGGTACAGGCATCTTGCCTGTGATTTACCAAAAAATTAGTGGTACAGGCATCTTGCCTGTGATTTACCAAAAAATTAGTGGAACAGGCATCTTGCCTGTGATTTTCCAAAAAATTAGTGGCACAGGCATCTTGCCTGTGATTATCCAATAAATTAGTGGATCAGTCATCTTGCCTGTTATATGACAAAATATTAG
>NZ_JANMZH010000031.1:0-18110 GCF_031383065.1 Microcoleus sp. OTE_8_concoct_300
TCGATTCGATGTTTAGTAATTGGCAGGTTGTTGTTGAATTAATGTCTTTGTCTCCACATAAACTACCTAATTACCAACAAGGAATAAGAGCTATGAGGCTTATTCTATCAGCGTTATAAGCGACTTGTCGCCCCGACAGTCTAATCGCAGACGTGTTTATCGCTTTTTTCAGCATTATTCTGCAAATAGTCGCGCAGCCAATCGCAGCCTTCCACCAGCATTTCATCTAAACTTCTGATTCGCCACAACCGGGCTGTTTTGTCATCTGATGCCGTAACGATGTATTTGCCGTCGGGACTAAAGCTGACACTCGATACCGCATTTTGATGTCCTTTAAATTCTTGTATCTGCTTACCTGTTAAATCCCACAACCCGGCTGTTTTGTCATCTGATGCCGTAGCGATGTATTTGCCGTCAGGACTAAAACTGACACTCCATACCGAATCTTGATGTCCTTCAAATTCTTGTATCTGCTTGCCTTTGACATTCCACAACCGGGCTGTTTTGTCCCTTGATGCCGTAGCGATGTATTTGCCGTCGGGACTAAAATTGACACTCCATACCGCATTTTGATGTCCTTTAAATTCTTGTATCAGCTTGCCTTTTAAATCCCACAACCGGGCTGTTTTGTCCTTTGATGCCGTAGCGATGTATTTGCCGTCGGGACTAAAACTGACACTCGTTACCGCCTTTGGCTCTCCTTTAAACCGATTTTGTTCTCGGATGTTATCGAGAATCTGGTAGAGGGCAATCTCGGCAGTAGATATCGGGTAATCTGCAAGGGATTGAACATTGTTGACTGTAGCTTTGAACTGTTTCCCAGTCTTTACGGCTGAGATTAAAGCATCTATTTGGTTATTGCCAGATTCAAACAGTCTCAAAGCATCACTTGCCGATCGCTCTAATTGGGTCAATTTCTGTGCCTTGTCCAATTCCTGCAAGGCTGCTTTTGTCAATTTCTCTGCCTTGTCCACTTGCTGCCACCCTACTCCCATTACAGTTGCAGCTGAAACTAGGCTAATACCCAATACCGCTGTACCAATACCAATTCGTCTCTGGGCTTTTTGCTGTGATTCTACGGACAACAGTTCTGCTTTTTGTCTGGCCTCGGCTAATATCTGATTTTCGGCTTCAGTCTGCTTGAGTTTTTGGCGTAATTCTAGTAATTCCGCACCGCGCTGTTTGCGGATAAAAGGCACTAGATAATCGTGGACAAGTTGGTAGCGTCCAATCGGAGTTGCTGGCACTTCTAACACCAATCGCGATTTAACGACAATCTCTAAAACCAACTCTAATCTTTTTGACTCTGTTCCTAAATCTGCTGCTAACTCAGCCAGAGTTTTCTGAGGACGAGTGTTGTTTTCATCCGTCAGCAAGTACAAGACAAGTTCGGCAATATCTTTATTCTCCTTGCCACAGTCGGCGATAACTTCTGCTAAAAATTCCTCAACCAGTTTGACCTTAGCCTGACTGCCAAGTTGCTGATATTCAGTCAGTCGAGTAATCTGCCTTTTTTCCAGTTGCATTCCCACGATTTGCAACTCAATCGGTCGCACTTCCCGTACTTCACCTGCTAAATCTTCTACCAGTGCGTTTACCAAATCTTCAGATAAGCCAAGTTGAGATCGTTCTGTTAAGGTTTGGACAACAACTTTAGCCTCGGGAATCGAAAATTTACCCAAGTAATAGCAGATATTTTTATTGAGAATGTCGTTATCAATTATTGATAAATTGCTCGCCCGATTCCATTCTAACAAGTAGAAAAGATAATCTTCCCGCAGCGACAGGATAATTTTTATATCGCTAATCTGATTTAAACATTCAGCCAAAAAATCATATAACTCTGTCCGGCTAGTTTGGTCTTGATAAGCAAAGAAAAACTCCTCAAACTGGTCAAAAATTAGAACCGTCAATAAATTGCGATTTTGATTGAGCCGCAACTGTTCCAGAATAGCTGTCGGCGTGTCAATAGGAGTAGATAAACTCTCACCTTTTATTTTGGCAATTCCCGATCGCAAACGCTGACCGCAATCCCTCGCCCAATCGTGATAAGACTGCAATAAAACAGGCAATACGTCCCGCGCTTCAAAAGTTGTAAGTTGCACGGCGGGAACTAACCCCGCTTGAATAATCGAACTTTTTCCTACTCCAGATTGTCCGTGAATAATTGTCAGCTTGCAAGCAGGTGTACCTATCCGTTCAATTATCCGTTTAATATCCTGCGACCGCCCGGAAGCGGCGACAATTTGTTCAACAATTTTAGCTTGTGACTGACCGGATTCTAAACCGATATCAATTGTTTGTTGCGGCGGCTGCAAGCGACCCGCACCGATAAAAGCTTGCAATCCATATTTGCTTTTAACTGCTTGTTGTTCGAGTTTAAGGTAAAAGGCTTTTAAATATTCACTTTGCTCAAAATAGAGAGATCTCAACTCTTCTAAAATCCTCAGATAAAGCTGCACATCCTCTTGAGGTTGGGTAATTACTTTCGCTTGTGTTAAATTTTCTATAATCTCAAGAGGGGAAAATACTGACTGACTCCCTCCCGAAGCTTGGGGGGGCTGGGGGGGGTTAACTGGCGAACACGGGATAAGATTTCGCTGCCCTTTTGCCCAAAGTAGCAGATACAAACCAGTCTGTTTTTTATTTATTCTTGCTTGTGCCAAAACAGACAATGCTAATTCAGCCGATTCGCAAGCTTTTTCCCACTGAGATTGTTGCAGCGCCACCTCAGCCAAAAAGCCGTAATCTTCAGCTACTTGACTCGATGTACCGTAAATTTCGTGCATTTCTAAGGCTTTTTCAGCTAAAGTTTGCAACTCTTCCCAAGCTTTTAAAAGTCGCAGCACTTCCCCAAGTTGGCTAATATATTTCGCAGCTAAATCATGTCGCTGAGCTTGCTCAAAACTCTCCAGAGATTGCTGTAAATACTTTTTAGATTTTTGCCAATAATGTTGATTTTCTGCCCGGTGCAATTCAGCTTTGCGGTTGTAAGCTTGAGCAATTTTCTGGCAGACAATTCCTTGTCTCTCTAAGTGGCGATTTTGCTGCCAAAATGTCAAACTTTGCTGATAATGTTCGAGTGCTAAATCTATTTGATTTTTCTGAGCTTCAACTAAACCCTGAATAAATTGCCAACTAGCTTGTAATTCCTGGTCTAATGCTGCATTTAGCAGATCATTTTTCAGCGACTCAATTTCCCAGTCATTTAATTTGAAATTCTCAACATCAGCAAAAGCTTGACTTGCTTGTTGTTGCAACAAAGTCATCAAATCCTCGGGCGGCATGGTAAACTGAATGGGAGGAGGAGCCCAAGACTTCAAATCATTCGCCGATCGACTGAATTGAGACAGTACGGAATCCGTCACCCATAATATCAAAGGAAAAGCAAAATCTTGCTTGAATTGATCTCGCGCTCTATTAGCCCCCGCTAGCAGGTCATCAAGAGCAACCACCGATTCGGTACCGAAAACTATTAAAGCTTTCGGCGGTTGCTCTTGGACGGCATTGAGAATGGTTTGATAAAGTGTTTGGGTCGCAGCTTCTAGGACTAATTCTTGATATTCAACAGTCGATATATCGCGCAGCTTTTGCAGCATTGCCCAACGCAAGCTAGCATAATTGCAGCGCACTAAACTTAAAGAAAACTTTCCTTGAAAGCGAGTTATCGTCCGTACCAAAGTAGAGAGGGCTCGCTCATTTTCTGCTGCAATATCTTCGGCTAGATTTGAGTTTACCATAATCTTAGAAATAAAGGGGATATTTAAGGAGGATTTGGTATTAGATCCCCCCTAGCCCTCCTTAAGAAGGGGGGGAACGTAAGCAGTTAAAGTCCCCCTTCTTAAGGGGGATGCGAGGGGGAGCGAGACTCGGGTAAAATCGAATGAACATAATCTCACGAATTTTGCTGCTGCCACAGCTTAAATTTGTCAGTTTCCATCAACAGCGGATTCAACGTAAACCAATTTCCTTGAGTGTCTACATATTCAAAAGCCCACAGGTTTGGCAGCAAATCTTGGTATTCTTTCTCTCCCTTAATGCTTTGTTCTTTCACCACCTTAAAGAGTAATTCCCACTCATCATTATCAATGCCATTCCTCAGAGTGTCGCGGGAACTGCGAATCACTGATTTCAACACACTTTGCGAAATAGGAGGGTCTTCTTGCTGCAAGCAACCAAACAGCATCCCCATCAAGTTTCGCAGATGACCTCCGCTGACGCGACACAATTCATCTAAAGTTTCAGGACTGTCAAAAACTTGGGTAATTAATGTGATATATTCCTCGGTTGACACATCGGGAAAAGCCCGCGACATCACCATGCGCCGTAGCAAATTCATCCCCTCAACACATTCGCTGCCGTCTCTATTCTTTACTGGTACCATCGGCAAAACTTTCGGGTCAACTCCCCCTCCCAATCGATTTTTCAAAATTTCACTTTTCTTGCCAAAAATCAATCCCAGCGGCAGGGTATAAACTAAATGGCAATTCAGTTGCCGCAACTGCTCGCCCCGGTCAATAAAGATATATTCTGGCAACAGTCGCCCCGCTGCATTGGGTCGAAAAACTATCCGGTCTAAGTTGTCAACAATCACCACCAATCCTTTTTTACCCCGCTGCTTTAGCTGATTAATGGCTACATCAATAATTTCTAGATTAATCAGTTCTAACATTTTATTAGCTTGCGGTTCCATGTACTGTCTGAGTTTAGATCGCAAGTCAGGATTACTTTTGATTTTGGCAGTAATTTTGGCGATGCCTAAAGGCAGAGAAACTTCCAGATCTCCGTCTGTATTGCCCTTATATCTGCTGCCAAAAAGTTCTCCTTCAGCTTGTAAACTCACAGGGGTTTGTAAAAAATTCCAACTATTTTTTAAGAATTCTTTAAAACCCTGGGGCTGCAAGGAAATTTTGCTATCTTCCAAGCTTTGGCTGACTCGCCGGGCGATCGCTAACATGATATCTGTCAAATCCATATCCATTTCATCGAGGTCTTGGGTTGACTCGAAGTAAACTACATGGAATCCCTCATCTGTCAACTCTTTTTGCAGTCGCGATAATTCAGTAGACTTGCCACAACCAATATGTCCGCTAAATAATTGGCAAGTCCGTTTATCTGGTGACACGCGGGTAATTGTTCGTTTGATTATGTTAATGATTTTCCCGCCGCGCACCTGGGCAAAATCAATGTAGTATCGCTGATCTTCGGCATTGCCCAACATCAGGGAGTGAGTGGGGTTGCAGGCGTCGCAAAATCTATTGAAATCTAGCTTCATAAAATTTTCTCTCATTAGTTATGGTAGTTATTGTAGGGTGGGTCAGGGCTGAATGTCTTTACCAGAGACTAAACATTTTTCCCACTAAGTACCCTAGGGTTAGTTAGCTGACCACCCATAGGTCCAAGACTATTAGTGTGAACCTTGATGCTGTTTCCAATATTGGCAGGCGGCATAGGCCAAGGTGACAGCGCCGGTGACGATGGCGGCTTCATTGACCTCAAATTGCGGGTGATGGAGGGGATAGTTGGGTTTGTCAGTCAGTCCCACTCCTAAGCGAAACATGGTTCCCGGTGCGTGTTCTAAGTACATCGAAAAATCTTCGGCGCCGAGGGATGGTTCTGGTAAAATTTGGACGCGCGATCGACCTAAAGCTTCTAAAGCTGCTGTTTCGACTAATTGTGTGAGTTTTGGGTCGTTTTGGACTCCGGGCACGCCACGCTTGTAGGTGAGTTCGTACTTAGCGCCGTAAGTCGCGCAAACGCTGGAGACAATTTGTTCGATCCAAGCCGGCAGGTTTTCGTGGGTTTCCGGATGGAGCGATCGCACGGTTCCCAATAATTTTACTCGATCGGCAATCACGTTCGGCGCTCGTCCGCCGTTAATTTGCCCGATCGTCAAAACCACAGGCCTCAAAGGATTTTGCGTGCGGCTAATTGCCTGCTGCAAAGTGGTAATTATCTGAGAAGCAATCCAAATGGCGTCGATCGCCTCGTGGGGACGCGCACCGTGGCCGGATTCGCCCATCACAATCAATTCTAGGTCATCTGCCGCCGCCGTCAGTGCCCCGTGGCGGATACCGACGCAACCGCCGGGAATGGTCGGGAAAACGTGCACTCCGAGGATGCCGTCAACATCTTGCATCGCCCCGTCTTTAATCATCCAGTGAGCACCTTGGGCTATCTCTTCTGCGGGCTGAAACAAGAAGCGGACGTGACCGGGCAATTTTTCTTCTAGCTGAGACAATATCATGGCTGCGCCCAAACCGACGGTGGTGTGGATGTCGTGGCCGCAGGCGTGCATGACTCCTTCGTTGCGGGAGGCAAATTCTAAGTTTGTGCGTTCTTGAATCGGTAAAGCGTCCATATCGGTGCGAATTGCCAGCCACCGGGATTCGCTGCTGTGGCCTTTGATTTCGCCGAGCACTCCTGTTTTGCCGATTCCTTCTATGGCGCGGACTCCGCTGGATGCGAGAACTCCGGCTACGTAGGCGGCGGTTTGATATTCGTGGCCGCTGAGTTCGGGGTGGGAGTGGATGTGCCGGCGAATTTCGATTAAGCGGGGTGCTAGGGTGGCGGCTAATTCTTTGATGCGGGGAAGCATGAATTTAGTTGGGGATTGCGGTACAAGTTGTAGTCAACTAGGGTAACGCATATGTTTGGGGGTGAACAGGGTTATAAGGCACAAAAGTGCGATCGGGCTTTTGGATGGCAATGCTATTTCGTTTGTGAATAGGATTTTTTTTTATAACCGCAGAGGGCGCAGAGGACGCAGAGAAAAGAGAGAAAAGAGAGTTAGGTAGAAACCAGGAATAAACGTCTAGATTCTAGGTTCAAAGGCTGACTTTTAGTTGATAATATCATGTCCCCTCGAGGAACCGCGATTTTTGTAGGGGCGGGTTCACCAACAATACCTGCCAATAATTGACTATCTCAAAAACCCGCCCCGACCGGGATCTTATGGTTAATCGATCGGACACGATCAAATTTCTGGTTGTGATATCATCAAAGAGTAAATATATTAAAATTATTTACTATGATTAGCTTTGGATTCTGGAATGTAATTATTCTAATGGCAGTCGCTTGGTTTCTCAAATTTAATTGGCGATTAGATAGCGAAAAAACTGCATGGCAAGATTCTTTGTTTTTAAAACATCCTTCGATCGAAAGGTTGACTCAGTTTTTTCGTCAACCTTTTGTTAACTTTATTTTACAAGCAGTTATTGTATTGGTTCTCACCCGATTTCTCTGTTATACCGGTTGGTTGGTTTACAATCTGACTAATCGGCCGGCTCCGCCTTACTGGGATTTTAAGTGGTTTTATGTGGCGAGTAGATTAGCCCATCAGCATTTGAGTCCCTTTAATGTGGAGGTGTTTAACGTCGGTTTCTGTAGCATCACTAAAGTGTGTGGGTTTATTCCATCTTTTGTTTATCCACCTAATATCATTCCTCCGCTGTGGTTTGTGGGCTATTTCCCGATGAAGACTGCTTTCACAATCTGGACTTGGCTGCATCTTATTGCCACAGGTTTTGTTTTATGGGGAGCGAATATCTTGTTGGTGTCGCACTCACGAGCTTTTCGGACTATTTGTAGTATATCAGTTGCATTCCTCTACGGTTTTGTCTTCGATCTTCAAGTTGGCAATGTGGCCACTTTTATTGCGGTTATGCTGTTATGGATGTTTATTTATGCTAGAAAAAATAGGGATGTAATTGCGGGAGTTTTATTAGGTATTGCCCTTTCTAAACCCACTTTAGTTATATTGTTTCTTCCTTATTTTTTAATAAAAAGACGGTTTCAGCTAGTTTTTATATCTATAGTCACGGTAACTTTTTTGGCAGCTATAGGTCTAGCTGTAACGGGCAATTCCTTAACAGGATTTATACAGGATGCGACTCGTGGATTTCCACTCTGGCTCAACGATCCATCGAATAATGCTTATATTTCTATGAGTCGCCTTGATTTAAGGGTTATGGGGCCGAGATTTTTCCCCGATAGTCCCTTTGTGGCGAAGCTATTTTCTGACTTGATTGTTCTGCTGCTAGTTGGTTTAATGAGTTGGTATTTTTACAAAAAACAATCTCGCAATGCTTGGTCAAAAAAAGTTGACTTATCTGAAATGGTGCTAATTTCTACTTTGAGTATTGCTATCAACTATTCTCAGCCCACCAGTTCTGTGATGTTAGCACCGGCGGTGGTTTTTTTGCTGAATGATTTATGTTTTCAGATTAAAAATTGTGCCTTCTCTAGGCAAAGAATGTCGGTTTGGTTATTGGCGGCGGGCTGTGTCATGGTGCAAACCGCTGTGATTCATGGCGGGCTGTTGGTGTTTCTAGGAAAGCGGTGGAACTGGAAGGGGGGGGAATTGCCTTATTTGTTTAAAGTAACTATTTTTTCACTACCGAGTTATGCGATTTTAGGTCTTACGTTAAGTGTTTTAGTCTTAGCAATTACCTCTCTTCGTCAAAAACAGGTTCCTGAATTTGACCCTTTGGATCGGGTTTCGGGTTAGAGGAAAAACAAAACCCCACTCCAACACAAAATAAACGGCCCGACAGGTTGGCAGTTGAGAATGACCCATCAGCGTAGAGCTCAAAGGTTAATTGCTGCTGGGTTCATCTTCTGTAGTATTTTTAGCCAAGTAAGCATCTACAGCTTCAGAGACAATCCGACTTACGAGATTGCTGACTGTCCGGTCTTCTTTCTTGGCCCAATCTTCCAAGACGTTGTAGGCGTTTGGAGGTACGTAGCTGGTGACTCGTTTTAGGTTTTTTGCTGGCAAGTTAGGCAACTGGGAATTTACTTCATACATCGATCGTACTTTCTTTGTACGCCTCTTGCATAGTGACACACGGTGTGATAGCGATCGCGTGCAGTGGTAGTTGATAGTTTAATCGTCTTTGGATTCATTAAACTTGCCTTCCTTCTGCGCTCTTTCGAGTCCTTCTTCCACCAAAAGTAATGCCATTTGGGAAATGGAACGACGCTCAATACTCGCCAGCTTCTCTAATTTCTCCTTGATTTCGGGTGGCGGGTAAAAGGCAACTCTAGGAGATTTTGCAGGACTCACATTATTTGGGGGTAGCGTGTTCACCATGTCATTTTAGCTGACTGCAAATTTTTTAGAAAAATTTTAAGCCAAGGTAGCACACCACAATCTAGTTTATGCTATAGTAATCTAAACACCCAAAAACCAAACCCCCACCGCTTAGACTCGCAATCGTTCGGTGGGGGCTTGAACTCCCATATTTAGGAGGAAACTCTATGATATCACCGCCAAAGTCAGTTCCCGAACTGCTCCGGGAAGAAATTCCTGATGTACCTCAAGGTAAGCAACCGATTCGTTTGCTGTTGTGTGGCGTTCCCAAAGCGGTAGACAGCATCGTTAATCTGTTGCACGTTTTAGGTTTTGCAGAAGTTGGGGAATGGAGCCCGCCTCTACCATCGCCCATAGCGGGTGAGGTGATTCGGATTTTAACCCGTTACTGGAAAGAGTAATGTTTGAGGGCGATCGCACTTTTTTTGTGAAGTGCGATCGGCCTTTCTGTCTCATTTAGGGCTTACCCATAAATACCAAAGAAACCGGGTTTTTCACGACTGTTAAAGGCGCGGATGCAGTATTTCGGTGAAAAACCCGGTTTCTGCCTCCAGGAGTACGATCGTCAGAATGTTTTAATTCGCGATCGCCAGCGCATCCAAAAACAATATAACAGAGTCAATACCAACCATCCCGACACACAGCAAAACCCAGGAAGCGTAACATCAATACTCGGTGAAGGCTGCGCGTTAACTTCAATAATAAATTGATTAACATAAGGTTCAACAAAATTGTCATAAGCATTTTCTAATGCTTCGCGTTGTTTGATTCTGTCCTGTGTGGTATCCATAATTTACCTCGTTTTTGGCCTTTGAGGTAAATTGTTTTTTTGGGCTTTTGCCCAATCAAGCCAACCCAGAAAATTTTGAAACCCTTGTATAATGGGCGTTAAGCGCTAGGGCAAACCAACTCGTTTGGGCAAACTTGCCCAAGCGATCGTAATTTTTATTCAAAAGGTCGCGATGGCACGAAAATATGCGAAAAACGCAACCACAAAAAATAACGTCTTAAAACTGGTTAAGGCGTTACTCGCCCTCGCGGATGAGAAAATTGCCGTGCCGGAGGATAAGCTGAAAGCTACGTTCAACGTGGAATGGGTAAAGGAAGATGAGTTGCAGGTATCGGGGAAGGTTCAGCAAAAACGCCACAAAAGAACCGAAACCGTTGACAAAGGGATCACTAAGCCTGATTTATGGGCATTGGTGGAATGCTGGGGAGAGGCGTTAGAACTCCCTCAACCCAAAGATGAAAAGAACGTCGATAACGCCCAGAGAAGAGGAGATGCAATACAAGATGTTTTGGACTGCCTGAAAGACTTAGAGGTACTTGTCCTTAAACCTAGTGCAAAGACCCAGGGATTTTGGAAATTTTCGCTCAAGCTGAAGCATCAAACTGCCGATGAAAAAGATAACTTAAAAGTAATTGAGGAGCAGTGGAAGATTAAAATTGGGTCTGTCACAGGAGAGACATCACATGAAACTTCTAAAAATAACTCCCTAAACTGGCAAGAAATCTGCCGCCAAAACCTCGCGCAACAAAAGCAACTCACCACCAACCTGTTTACCAACGCCTACGGGGTGACACCGCAACTGGATGAGATTTATGTTCCCTTAGCGATTGTTGAACGCAAACCGTCCAAACCTCCCTCAAGCGATCGGCCAGAAGAAAAGGAAGAAGAAAAACTCATCCCCATTGCTGAAGAACGGTTTTTTGAGGATGTGTTGCGACAAGGCCAAAGCGAAATTAGCCAAGGGCGAAAAATTGCGATTATTGGCGAACCGGGTGCGGGGAAAACCATGCGGTTACAGAAGATTGCCGATTGGATTTTAGAGCAAGATTTGGGGTTGCCGATTTGGGTATCTTTGGCAGATTTAACCCAACTGACAATAACCCAATATATCGAGGATATCTGGCTCAAACAAACAGGTCAAAGCCTCACCATTGATGCACTTACCCAACAAAAACACCAGATTTGGCTATTGTTGGATGGGTTGGATGAAATGACATCTAAGGTGGAACTGCGCCATGTTTTCGCACTGTTGGGGGGATGGGTGCAGGCGGCGCGGGTGGTGGTGACTTGTCGGGTGAATGTCTGGGAGGCGGATAAAAATGCTTTTTCGGGGTTTGATGTGTTTCGCAATTTGGAGTTTAACCCGGAACAGGTGAAGAAGTATATTCGCCGTTGGTTTGCGGGGATAGGGGATGTAGCGACGGGGGAGAGTTTAGAGGCGGCGTTAGCAGAGTCGGAAAATTCCCGTCTCAAGGAGTTGATTCAGAATCCCTTGCGGTTGTGGATGTTGTGTCAAATTTGGCAGACGGGGGGCGGTTTGCCAGAGACGCAGGCGGGGTTATACGGGCAGTTTGTCGATTGGGTGTATGACTGGAAGGAGGATGAGGAGATTTCAGACCAACGGGAGGCAATTGATACAGCCTTGGCGCGGTTGGGGTTGGCGGCGATGGAACAGAAAGATGAGGTTTCGCGGTTACGGCTGAGGGAAAGTTGGGTATTAAAGATTTTGGGAAGTCGTCCGATTTTTCAGGCAGTGATGAGGTTGGGGTTGTTGAATCGGGTCGAACGGTTTCCAGAGGCAATTTGCGTGTTTTATCATGCCACGTTTCAGGAGTATTTTGCAGCGTTGGCGGTGGAGAATTGGGATGATTTTTTACCTCGAAAGCATCTTAATTTCCCGGTGCAGGGGAAGAAATATCGGATTTTTGAACCGCAGTGGAAGCAGATAATTTTATTGTGGTTGGGGCGTGAGGATATTGTGGATGAGGAGAAGGAGGATTTTATTTGGGCGTTGGTTAGATTTGACGATGGAGTCAGAGACCTTTGGGAACAGTTAGCCCATCTTCTAGAGTGGGGGGAGGCGATTTCGTTGCTGTTGGGGCGTGAGGATATTGGGGATGATGAGAAGCAGGGGTTCTATCATCGGGCGTGTGTTGATGAGCTTCAGAATAGAGTCAGAAACTTTTATGGATATCAAGCCTATTTTCTAGCAGCAGCAGGAATTAATGAGTTTAAGAGTTGTTTCCTGGCGTCTGAGTTTGTCAGCCAGGTCGTGAAGTGGGGATTTGGTAAATTCAATACTGAAAAACAAGAATGGGAAACCTTTTTAGACCCAATCAAAAAAGGAGCGAGAAAGGCGATACCAGAAACCATTCGACCCCTGGCTATTTCCGCAATGATTAATCTTCTTGACCATTGCCCAGATGAATATATCTGGCAGGATGCGGCTGAGAGTTTAGGGAAAATTGACCCAGGCAATCCAGAGGCGATCGCGGCGTTGGTCAATCTTATCGACAACACTGAGGATAAATATATCTGGCTGGCTGCGGCTGAGAGTTTAGGGAAAATTGACCCAGGCAATCCAGAGGCGAGCGCGGCGTTGGTCAATCTTATCGACAACACTGAGGATGGATATATCTGGCAGGCTGCGGCAAACAGTTTAGGGAAAATCGACCCAGGCACTCCAGAGGCGATCGCGGCGTTGGTCAATCTTATCGACAACACTGAGGATGACTATACCCGGTGGCAGGCGGCAGACAGTTTATGGAAAATCGACCCAGGCAATCCAGAGGCGATCGCGGCGTTGGTCAATCTTATCGACAACACTGAGGATGAAGATACCCGGTGGCAGGCGGCAAACAGTTTATGGAAAATCGACCCAGGCAATCCAGAGGCGATCGCGGCGTTGGTCAATCTTATCGACAACACTGAGGATGAAGATACCCAGTGGCAGGTGGCAGACAGTTTAGGGAAAATCGACCCAGGCAATCCAGAGGCGATCGCGGCGTTGGTCAATCTTATCGACAACACTGAGGATGAAGGTACCCGGATGTGGGCGGCAGACAGTTTAGGGAAAATCGACCCAGGCAATCCAGAGGCGATCGCTGGTTTGCTCAAACTTATCGAAACTACTGAGGATAGTTTTATCCATTTTGAGGCACCTGAGAGTCTCCTAAAAATCCTCACCACACCTGAACAATATACAGGAGTCGTCTCAGCCTTAAAAGACTGCCTCAGCAATGAAGTTTACCAAAATAACTTTAACCGATTCAATCGATGCTACAAAGTCATCTGGAACTGTGCCGAAAATCTCCCCTATTCCGACTTCTACCGCGCATGGCACGGTTTAACCGAAACCCAAACCTCCCCCCTCGTCCAAACCCTGAACCTCCCCCAACTTCTGCAAACCCAACTCACCGAAACCAATCTCCACCAAAACCTCCAAATCTTTTGCATCGACACCAGAAAATTCATCGACTCCGATAACCCCGCCCTCGAAATCTACGAACAATTCCTCGACCAAAACTGTCCCGAACGACTCAACGGCGAACCCGAAACCCTCCCCCAACTCAAATCCTACTGGAATCGACTCCGCCGCCACAGCCACAAACCCCCCATCCTCATCTTCTACGAAGACCCCACATCCGCCCCCGCCCAAGGTTTGAGCCCTACTTTCCTCGAAGCCCTTACCCGCTTCGAGGGTACAATCTGTCTCATCACCGACACACCTCATCCACCCCTGCAAACCTTCTCCCCCCATGACCCCGATTTACTTCAAGCTGTCGTAAACTGGCTCAAACGACTTCATCTAGAGTCCTAAGTTATGACAGTCGGGAGTTACGCATCAAAACCAAAGAAACCGGGTTTTTCACTTTAGTTAAAGGTCGGGATGCAGTATTCTCGCAAAAAACCCGGTTTCTGACCACCCGCCAACCAAAGAAACCGGGTTTTTTGCCGCTTCTACGAGGTGTAGCGAAGTATTCTCGAAAAAACCCGGTTTCTGACTACCCGCAAACCAAAGTTAGCTAGAATAAATTTAATTAAAATAAAATAAAATAAAAATAAATTTGCCGCATTTCGTGATACAATAAAAACCTAAAAAAAATACCACAAAAAAAGCAATGTCTGAAATTACTATAGACGAAACCAAACTTAAAGAATTGCTCAAAGCAGCGATTTTTGAGTTATTAAAAGAACAAAAAGAAGTATTTTCTGAAATTTTAACAGAAGCCCTAGAAGATATAGGGATGGAAAATGCTATCAAAGAAGGCGAAAATACTGAAACAGTCAGCCGCGAGCAAATTTTCAAAATCCTGAAGAGACAACCATGAATGTGGAGTTTAAAAAGAGCTTTGAAAAGGATTTACTCAAGATTCTTGATGCCGACTTGCTGCAAAGAATTCAGGAAGCGATAGAAGAAGTTGAGAACGCCGAAAAATTAAATGAAGTCAGCAATGTTAAAAAACTAAAAGGTGATGCAGACTACTATCGCCTTAGAGTGGGTGATTACCGAATCGGTATTAAAGTTAATGATGGCGTAGTCTACTTCGTCAGGATACTCCACCGCAAAGAGATTTACAGATACTTTCCGTAATCATTTCAGCCTTCACCCCATCCTCACCAACTCAAACTCAAATTAATCTTTAATTATTGTCAGGCCGGAAGCGCAAGCAATTGAGCGATCGCACTCTCTGAATAGTTTCTCATCCACACCAGACGGCGCATTTGTCAGCAAACAACCCGGCTGCTGCGTCTTCGGAAACGCAATCACATCTATTCAATGTAATGATACTTACAAGCCACGATCGCAATTTCTTGATCCGTAACTTGGTAAACTAAACGATGTTCGTTTCATTGCAAATTCTGTAAATTAACTTCAACTAAATTTTGCCGCTCTTTAACATTTTCAATCGCTTTTAAAAGTCTATTTCTGTTGACTTCTGATTTCAAAAGATATGCGGTTTCATCACACTCAGAAACAATTATTTCAATCTCTTTATCTCCAAAAGTCGCCTTGATTTGTTCTAAAAAATGATGATTGAGTTCGCTGGCTTTTAAACGATAAACTGTTGACATCGTTTTTACCTATTTTCGATTATGATAATTATAGCGTTTTTAGTCTAAAGACCTGGAATGTAACTCTAGCATACAGTATCAGCCAAAGTTTTGACTCAATCACAGTCCAGGACGCAGAATCGTGTCTGTCATGCTGAACAAAACGCAGTGTAGTGAAGCATCCAGCGAGATGCTTCGCTTCTCTCAGCATGACACATAGGCTTTGCCTAAGTCCCGATCGCCTTATGACTTAGGCGTATAAGTCGATCGCACTTGCAACTCCTTCAACTGCTTCTCATCCACCCCAGCCGGCGCATTCGTCAGCAAACAACCCGCCTGCTGCGTCTTCGGAAACGCAATCACATCGCGAATCGATTCCTCACCAGCCAACAGCATCACCAACCGATCCAAACCGTAAGCAATACCTCCGTGGGGCGGAGTTCCATACTCAAACGCATCCAACAAAAAGCCAAACTTATTGTAAGCTTCCTCAGTCGATAAGCCGATCGCCTCAAACACCTTTTCCTGAACTTCCCGCTGATAAATCCGCAGAGAACCGCCGCCGACTTCTGTACCGTTTAACACCAAATCGTAAGCTTGAGCCCTCGCAGTTTTCAAATCATTAATATCGTCAGGATGCGGCGCAGTAAACGGGTGATGCAATGCTTCCAAACGCTTCTCATCAGCGTTCCATTCAAACATCGGGAAATCAGTCACCCACAGCAGATTCATCTTGTCCTTATCAATCAATCCCAATTCGTTACCCACGAACAAACGCAATCTATCCAAAGTCTTATTGACAGTTGTCACATCAGCCGCTGCAAATAACAACAAATGACCTGGTTGCGCGCCCGTGCGATCGAGCAATTGCTGTTTTTGTGCTTCCGTCAAATTATCCTTAATTGCGCCGATCGTATCAATTTCGCCATTATCCCGCACCCGGATGTAAGCCAATCCCTTCGCACCCGCTTCGCTGGCTTCCTTAAACAAATCGCCTTTCGGACCCGGTTTAATCCGCACGTTAGAAATCGCATCATTCCCGCCCGGAATCGGCAAAACTTTCACAATTCCGCCCGCAGCAACCGCCCCGGAAAATACCTTAAATCCCGAATCTTTCATCAAATCGGAAACATCGACTAATTCCATACCGAAGCGAGTATCCGGTTTGTCGCTACCATAGCGATCCATCGCTTCTGCGTAAGTCAAACGCGGGAAAGGACAAGGCAATTCAACGCCTTTGACAGTTTGGAAAATATGGCAGACTAAACCTTCATTTAAGGCAATTACTTCTTCCACAGACATGAAACTCATTTCCATGTCCAATTGCGTAAATTCCGGCTGTCTGTCAGCGCGCAAATCTTCATCGCGGAAACAGCGGGCAATTTGATAATATCTGTCAAAACCAGACACCATTAACAATTGTTTGAACAACTGCGGCGACTGCGGCAAAGCATACCATGCACCGGGATTGACGCGGCTGGGAACTAAATAATCTCTCGCACCTTCTGGAGTCGCCCGAGTTAAAATCGGCGTTTCAATTTCCATGAAACCTTCGACATCTTCCAGGTGGCGGCGCATAGCTTTGACAACTTGGTGGCGAAGCTGCAAATTGCGACTCATACGATCGCGCCGCAAGTCCAAATAGCGATATTTCAGCCGCAAATCTTCCCGCACGCTTTCAGTCTCCGCCGTCGCCACCTGAAAGGGTAACTGTTTGCGAACCGCATTTAACAACTCAATTTCGTCAGCATAAATTTCCACCTCACCCGTAGGCAATTTCGGGTTGAGGGACTCTTCGGGGCGGCCGGTGACTCTACCCGTAATTTTAACCACGTATTCGCTGCGTAAAGCCTCAGCCCCGTGATAGGAATCGGGGGTCCGTTCAGGATCGCTGACAATTTGCACAATACCCGATCGATCGCGCACATCCAGAAAAATCACCCCGCCATGATCGCGGCGGCGATCCACCCAGCCGTAAAGGGTGACAGTCTCTCCGATGTGTTCGCTTCGCAGTTCGCCGCAGTAGTAAGTTCTCATGGTTGGGGGTTAGGGACTAAAAATAAAGCTTTTTGATTATCGCGCTTAGTGTCAAAACCTTTTATGAACAGGCAAGATGCCTGTTCCACAAGAAAATTCAATCTTTGTGCAACAGGCATCTTGCCTGTTCTTTAAATATCAACAGGCAAGATGCCTGTTCCACAAGAAAATTCAATCTTTGTGCAACAGGCATCTTGCCTGTTCTTTAAAATGGTGTCATATCTGAGTTTAATCCTTCTTGTCAAAAAACGCCGTCAGCGCGTTCCATGCAGACTTAGCCGCATCCGTCAAGCGAGTGCCGATCGACTCAATTTGCTTCACAATAACGTGCCAATTCTTTTCCGCTTCCGTCTGAATGTGGTCAACAGCTTGTTCGATGCGATCGCGTTCGATAAATTTATTTTGTTCCACCGCTTCTCGCGCTTGTCGCACTGCTTTCAAATAAGCTTCGCGACTGACTTCGCCGGCATCTTGCACCTGCGCTTGCGCCCGCGTTTTAATCGCATCTACCACCAGCCAATTTTTCTCAGCTTCTTTTTTAATCAGCCTGACTGCTTCTGTGACTCTCTCGTGGGCGAGATCCTTATTTTCTTCGATCGCCTCGGAGGCCTTATTCACAGCTTTTAAATAAGCTTCACGGGTGAGTTCGCCCGCTGCTTGCACTTCGGCTGCCGCGCGTTTTTTAATTGCTTCAAACAGCGCCGCAGTTTCTGCGATCGCCTCATCAGTCGCGTCGGGCATCTCTTTTTTGACGATCGCCGTCGTTTCGAGAGTTGCCTCTAAAATTGGTTCCTCAGTTACTTTTGGATCTGTCATATCAATCTTCTCCTTTGGTAGTAAACTTTTTGAAAAAAACTAACAGTCCCCGGACGCCGACTTTGTATGTGTAGCGCCCGAATTGCTTCTGGCCTTTAATACAGACTTTGTACGTGTAGCGCCCGAATTGCTTATGACCTTTAATAAGAACTAGGCAATTATTGTTCCAGCTTCATCAAATTTTAAATCCGCGCTTCCCTAGTTGCTTAGCCTCAGTTCTATATTACATTATAGCGGTTCTCAATAAAATGAGGTACACACCGCTCGCAAGTGATGCTCACGGAGGCCTATGCCCTATGCCCACGGAGGCCTATGCCC
>NZ_JANMZH010000047.1:0-1028 GCF_031383065.1 Microcoleus sp. OTE_8_concoct_300
ACTTCGCCGATCGCCCAAGCACCAATTCCCTGAGATTCAAACCATTTAACAGCCTGTTCGAGTTCCCTGGGAGCGACCAACAGCACAAACCCAATCCCCATATTAAAAGTATTGAACATATCTGCTGTGGCAACTTGGCCCGCTTCAGCAATCCACTGGAAAACTGGCAAATTTGGCCAGCTATTGCTATCAATTTTCACAGATTGATTGGCTGCCAAACAGCGGGGCAAATTTTCCGGCAAACCGCCGCCTGTAATGTGAGCCATGCCGTGAATTTCTAAACCGCTCTTAATTGCTTCGAGGACTGGTTTCACATAAATTTTAGTCGGAGTTAGCAGGACTTCTCCTAAACTTTTGCCGCCTAAGTGTTCGGGTTGGGAATCCCAATCAAAACCTCGATCGCCCGCAATTTTTCTCACCAAACTAAAACCGTTGCTGTGCACGCCCGAACTTGCCAGTCCCACAGCCACATCTCCCACCTGCACCCGCGAACCGTCCAACAATAGGCTCTTTTCGACAATACCCACGCAAAACCCCGCCAAATCGTACTCACCCGAAGAGTAAAAACCGGGCATTTCTGCTGTTTCCCCTCCAAGCAAAGCACAGCCGGCTTGCTTGCAACCGTCAGCAATCCCGGCCACCACGGCAGCTAATTGTTCGGGATTTAACTTTCCCGTCGCTAAATAATCGAGAAAAAAGAGGGGTTCGGCCCCGGAGGTAAGCACGTCGTTGACGCACATCGCCACCAAGTCGATACCTACCGTGTCGTGCCGATCGAGATTGTGGGCCAATTTCAACTTAGTCCCAACGCCGTCAGTACCCGAAACCATCACCGGCTCTTTTAAACCCTCCGGGACGCTGAAAAACCCGCTAAACCCGCCGAATCCGCCCAAAACTCCGGATCGGTGCGTGCTCTTGACCATACTCCCGATGCGCGAGACAAAAGCTCTGCCCGCCTCAACATCCACACCTGCTTCTCGATAATCCATAAGTCCGCCAAATCGATTTCTAATTTTTAGTTTATTCCC
>NZ_JANMZH010000099.1:0-1471 GCF_031383065.1 Microcoleus sp. OTE_8_concoct_300
TTTTGTGAGCCGCTTTGTTGACTCTCAGGTAGGAAAGCGAGCAATGGCAGTTCTTAAGTCCGGTGAGGTCTTTAGCACGGACGCTCAAGTGATTACTCTGGCGGGAATTCGCTGGCACGGGATAGACGTGCGGTGTACCAAGGACCCGGTAACAGGCAACCCGATGTTGGTCGTGAACGAAAAGGATATTACCGACCGCCAGCAGACAGAAACAGCCCTGCAAAAGAGTGAAACCCGGTTGTCAGAAGCCCAGCGGGTTGCCCACATCGGTAGCTGGGAATTTGACGTGATTGCCGGTACAATTACCTGGTCCCCCGAACTATTCGAGATTATGGGACGATCCAGGGCACTGGGCGAACCTACCTATGAAGAACACCTACGGCTTTACCATCCCGAAAGTGCCCAACAGCTACAGATGGTAGTTCAACGAACGCTCAGTCGCGGAGAGCCTTATCTATTGCGGCTCAGAGTCGTGCACCCGAATGGTTCTATCCGCCATACCGAAGCCAGAGGACAGGCCGAACTCAATGCAGAGGGACAAGTCATTCGGTTGTTTGGTACATCCCAAGACATTACGGATCTTGTCCAGGCGGAAACAGAACTCAGAGAAATGAGTATAGCCCTTGCTAATGCCGTCGAAGGCATCTCGCGGCTGGATATTTTCGGACGGTATATCACCGTTAATCAAGCCTACGGCAATATAGTGGGTTATCAACCTGAAGAAATGGTTGGTATGAATTGGCAGAAAACAGTTCATCCAGAAGATCTCGACATGATGAGGGCGGCTTATCAAAAAATGCTAGCCGAGGGTCGAGTCGAGGTTGAGGCCCGTGGTATCCGAAAAGATGGCTCGATTTTTTACAAGCAATTGGTGATGTTGGCAGCCTACGACTCCCAGGAGCGAGCGATCGGGCATCACTGCTTTATGAAGGATATCACCGCTCGCAAGCAAGCAGAAGCAGCATTACAACAAGAGTTCCAGCGTCTGGCTGTGGTGATTGCCACCCAACAGGAAATCACCATCCGCAATCCCAATCTCGATGCAGTTATGGCCGTGATTGCAGAGAGAACTCAAGATTTGACCCGCGCCGATGGCGCAGTGATTGAAATTCTGGAAGGTGATGAATTCGTGTATCGGGCAGCCAGTGGTATCGTCACCGCCTATGTTGGATTACGGCTCAAAGTAGGGAAAAGTTTATCGGGAAAATGTATTGCGACCGGCCAAATCATGCTTTGCGAGGATTCAGAAACCGATGTACGGGTGGACCGGGCTGCCTGTCAGCGTATTGGTCTCCGGTCAATGGTGGTTGTTCCGTTGTTTTATCAAAAAGATCGGGTTGGTGTCTTAAAAGTTGTTTCAGCGACACCCTCTAGCTTTACAGAGTCAGACATCCAGACCTTACAACTGATGGCTGGGTTTCTGGCAAGCAGCCTGCATCTGGCTTCAGAGTTTGATGCCAAAAACATTCTC
>NZ_JANMZH010000101.1:0-1471 GCF_031383065.1 Microcoleus sp. OTE_8_concoct_300
TTTTGTGAGCCGCTTTGTTGACTCTCAGGTAGGAAAGCGAGCAATGGCAGTTCTTAAGTCCGGTGAGGTCTTTAGCACGGACGCTCAAGTGATTACTCTGGCGGGAATTCGCTGGCACGGGATAGACGTGCGGTGTACCAACGACCCGGTAACAGGCAACCCGATGTTGGTCGTGAACGAAAAGGATATTACCGACCGCCAGCAGACAGAAACAGCCCTGCAAAAGAGTAAAACCCGGTTGTCAGAAGCCCAGCGGGTTGCCCACATCGGTAGCTGGGAATGGGACGTGATTACGGGTAAAATTACCTGGTCTGCCGAACTATTCGAGATTGTGGGACGCGACAGGGCACTGGGCGAACCTACCTATGAAGAACACCTGCGGATTTACCATCCCGAAAGTGCCGAACAGCTACACCTGGTAGTTCAACGAGCGCTCACTCGCGGAGAGCCTTATCTATTGCGACTCAGAATCGTGCGCCCGAATGGTTCTATCCGTCATACCGAAGCCCGAGGACAGGCCGAACTCAATGCAGAGGGACAAGTGATTCGATTGTTTGGTACATCCCAAGACATTACGGATCGTGTCCAGGCGGAAACAGAACTCAGAGAATTGAGTACAGCTCTTGCTAATGCCGTCGAAGGCATCTCGCGGCTGGATATTTTCGGACGCTACATCACCGTTAATCAAGCCTACGCCAATATAGCGGGTTATCAACCTGAACAAATGGTTGGTATGAATTGGCAGAAAACAGTTCATCCAGAAGATCTCGACATGATGAGGGCGGCTTATCAAAAAATGCTAGCCGAGGGCCGAGTGGAGGTTGAGGCCCGTGGTATCAGGAAAGATGGTTCGATTTTTTACAAGCAATGGGTGATGTTAGCAGCCTACGACTCGCAGGAGCGAGCGAGCGGGCATCACTGCTTTATGAAGGATATCACCGATCGCAAGCAAGCAGAAGCAGCATTGCAACAAGAGTTCCAGCGTCTGGCTGTGGTGATTGCCACCCAACAGGAAATCGCCATCCGCAATCCTAACCTGGATGCAGTGATGGCAGTAATTAACGATCGAACTCAAAAATTGATCGGCGCCGATGGGGCCGTGATTGAAATGCTTGAAGGGGATGAGTTGGTGTATCGGGCAGCGAGTGGTATCGCCAGCGACTATGTGGGATTACGGATGAAAGTAGGGACAAGTTTGTCGGGAAAATGTATTGCGACCGGCCAAATCATGCTTTGCGACGATTCAGAAACCGATGCACGGGTGGATCGGGCTGCCTGTCAGCGCATTGGTATCCGGTCACTGGTGGTTGTTCCCTTGTTCTATCAGGACGATCGGGTTGGTGTCTTAAAAGTTGTTTCAGCGACACCCTCTAGCTTTACAGAGTCAGACATCCAGACCTTACAACTGATGGCTGGGTTTCTGGCAAGCAGCCTGCATCTGGCTTCAGAGTTTGATGCCAAAAACATTCTC
>NZ_JANMZH010000109.1:0-7338 GCF_031383065.1 Microcoleus sp. OTE_8_concoct_300
GTGCTCAGAAACCGGGTTTTTGACGAAATAGTTTGTTACAGCCCCAGAAACGGTAAAAAACCCGGTTTCTTGGTGTTGATCCGTCGAGGACTGAACTTGTGAAATAGCGATCGCCCGATTATATCAAATCCGTTAGCATCGGAATTATTCATCTCTCTGTTCTCTTCCTCTGCGTTCTCTGCGTTCTCTGCGGTTTAATCATTCCAATGCAACCGGAATTAACATTATATCATGTGCGATCGATCGCCCATAATACAATTGCCGGAGCGGGTTTGTGAGATTGTCCGTTTTTGGCAAATATTATTGGCTCACGGGCCCCTACAGGAATCAGGGTAATCGACCGGACATGATATTACAGAAATCCTTAATTAAGCATACTTGCCACTTCTGGCGCTGTGCGGGTGTCGCATTCGGCGATCGGGGATAGGAAACTAGAGGTAGGGTAATGGTTGGCCCATCCATCCAATCGAGGCTAATTCTGTCTTTGGTCAAATGGAGTTGCTTAAGTCTGTCCTCGGTTTGAATTGCCAAACTACCCATACCAAGCCTTAATAAAATTTGCTGATTTTTTTGTGCGATCGAGTGTAATTTCCCAAGTTTTTTGGCACTGAATGCAATTTCAATCCCTGATAGGGATTTAGGTTGATTCCGGCGTTGCCCGGTGTTTGTCGGCTGCGCGCGGGGCGTTGAGTTTCAATCCCTGATAGGGATTTAGGTTGATTCCGGCTAAAATTCATTTTTTGCCAGACAAAAATTTAATTCGTGTTTCAATCCCTGATAGGGATTTAGGTTGATTCCGGCGAGTGGGATAGAAACTTTAATATTACTCGTTGGGTTTCAATCCCTGATAGGGATTTAGGTTGATTCCGGCTTGCGATTATCCGTTATGTAGGAATGGGAACGGGCAATAAAGTTTCAATCCCTGATAGGGATTTAGGTTGATTCCGGCTTGTGATGGTGACTTACCTCAAAAATCAGAATTTAGAGTTTCAATCCCTGATAGGGATTTAGGTTGATTCCGGCGTTGCCGGTGCTGGTTCTGCGGGCTCGTTCTTGGGCGGTTTCAATCCCTGATAGGGATTTAGGTTGATTCCGGCCGCCCGTGCCAGAAGCCTTACAGTATTTAGTTTTCAAGGTACAGTTCCGTGAAGCATCTACAAAATATCATTTCAGCCACCGCCCTGTCAAGAGACAAAATTTTCAACAACCATCAAAGCTATACACAGCAATAATTTCAGCCTTTCCGTGAATCGATTTTTTTAGCATTGAGGCTCAAACCTTTGCCACACAAGCCATACAGCCGAAAGATTTGAACTCCTCAAAAAAAACCCTACCCATTCACGGAAATTCCAGGAACCAGAAAGCCATTAAACACTCGCCACAGCTTCGAGTTGCGCCGCCTCTTTCTCGTTCATCTCGTCGAGTTTCTGCCAAACTTGCTGCATCAATTCATCCAACCCAACTCGACTCACAGCGGAAATAAACAAAATCGGACCACCGCTAATTTCTTTAAGTCGGCTGGTTAAATTAGCGATTTCTTCGCTTTCGAGGTCGATCGCATCTACCTTATTAAAAGCCAAAATCTGCGGTTTATCCGCCAAACCCCGCCTGTAAGCTTTCAACTCTTCCTGAATTGTAACGTAATTGGCGATCGGATCTTCATCCGTAATATCGATCAAATGCAGCAACAACCGAGTTCGTTCGATGTGGCGCAAAAACTCGTAACCCAAACCAGCACCTTCGTGAGCTCCCTCAATCAATCCCGGAATATCTGCAAACACCGTACCGTCGCCAGTCGGTTTTCTGACTACGCCCAAATTCGGGACTAAAGTAGTAAACGGATAATCTGCTATCTTGGGGCGAGCCGCAGACAAAGCAGAAATTAAAGTGGATTTGCCAGCATTCGGCATCCCGAGAATACCCACTTCAGCTAATAGCTTCAATTCCAAACGCAAAAATTTGTGTTCGCCTTCTTTACCCGGCATCGCATAATCTGGAGCGCGGTTAGAATTTGTCAGAAAACACTTATTCCCCAAACCGCCTTTGCCGCCTTGGGCAACGCAAAAAGTCTGTCCCGGCCTTACTAAATCTGCTAAGATTGCCTGAGTTTCCGCGTCGTAAACTACAGTACCGCAGGGAACTTCAATTGTGCGATCGTCCCCCGAAGCCCCCGTCATATTCTTCGGCGCGCCGCGCTTCCCGTCTTCGGCTTTAAAAATCCGGTTGTACTGAAAATCTAGCAGCGTTTGCAGGCTTTCCACCGCCACCATAAACACAGAACCGCCCCGCCCGCCGGTGCCGCCGCTGGGCCCGCCCGCCGGAACATACTTTTCTCTGCGAAAAGCTACCATACCGTCGCCGCCTTTGCCGGCTGCGACTTGAATATCTGCTCGATCGATAAATTGCATAATTTAGTCAGTAGTCAATAGTCAGTAGTCAGTAGTCAACAGTCATCAATCATTAGTCAACCGTCATTAGTAATTGGTAATTGTTAATTGGTAATTAGTAATTGGTAATTGGTAACAATCAACTAACTACTAACACCTAAAAACTACGAACCAACCAATAACAATTAACCAATAAAAATAATTAACCACTGCCAACTGTCAACTGTCAACTGTCAACTGTCAACTGACAACTGACTATCGCAGAAAACCGCTAACCAGCCACAGAATTAAAAACGTAAACAAAGCGATAAATTTCTCTGTTGTTATAAATGCCGGACTGACCAAAGAGCCCAAAAAGCCTCCCAGCAACAAGCCTATAACCAAGCCAGCCACAGTCAGCAGCACAGCCCGACCAAATTTTTGTTCCTTGCGATTAACAAAATAAAGACAAGAGCCGACCCCAAGAGCCAGAGTCAACTGTAGTAAACCATCATTAGCCGCCGGATAAATACTCAGTCCGCCTAACCCCACATACACCCCAGCCGGCCACAAAATGTCCGATCGACTAGGAGTATCGATTAGCCGCTGCAACCAAGCTGGGCTGCCACTAGGAGGAGACGGAGTAAAGCTTGCGGGTGGGGGAGTCAGCCGCTCGGGGAAGCGGATGCGTTCGGGCACTTTAATTTTACCTTCCTGTCGCTGCCGCAGGCGATCCATGAGGATCGCGTCGTATGCTGCTTCGATCAATTCCAAACGTTTCATGTCACCGCTGTACTGCTCAGCTAGGCGCGTGCGGGCCTCTTGCACTTCATCAAAGGAAGCATCTTCATCGACTTCAAGCAGTTGATAGGGAGTTGGCTCACTCATAAAAAAACTCCGTAAGTGGGAAACTCAGTCGCTGCATAGCGCTGAGAGGGAAACGACCCTTCGGCTACGCGAGCGCGCATAGCCCGGGCGGTTTCAACCGTAAGACAACATTACACGGGGATTGTGTGATTCGGTGTACCTTTGTAACGTACTTTCACTGTTGACAATTACCACCTCAAACCTCACAATCGGCGATCGCATAATGTTTGCTCCTTATAGCCTCCATGAGAGGGGTAGAAGAGACGACCTGCCAGGTCGTCTGTACTAGAAGAGACGACCTGCCAGGTCGTCTGTACTGCGCCGCGAGTTAACCGTCGGTACTATATTTAGGAGACTAACTTAACTCAATAAATTTGTTTAATCCTAAATTTCCCGATTCAAGAAGCTAGCTGAGCATTCCTTGGTAGGTCTTTCAACTCTTACCGTTAACGTAGTACCCAGGTACGCATGACTGTCAACTCGGGTTTAAGTCAAAGGCTAGAAGGCCAGCGTATCTTTAGACCTGGGTGGTTGACTGTAATAACCCGCCTCGGTACTCTCGTTATAAAGCAATCTTAACAAGAGAGGAAAGCGGGGCGGGGGGCCCGGCCGCTTTCCCAAAAGTTTTGCTAGTTTTTAGTGATTTAAAACAAGAACCAGCAAACTTTAGGAAGGTAGAAGCTAGAAGGCATTCGGGATTCGTAAATAAAAAATAATGAATCCAAAGATTTTTATTTTTATCTTGGCCATCTAAAATTTTACCTTCTGCCAAATGCCCTCAGAAGGAACAAGTCCTGCCGGCGCTCACAATTCCCGACCACTGGACTTTTTTAAGTCGATCGCGGCGGTATGAAAAAAAGCGAGCCGAGTCAGAATAAGTACAGAAAGGAGCGATCGCCACTTGAGAAAGATCAATTCCCAACTGCTGCAATTGCAAAGCATTGCAGATGCGAACATCCAAGCGTACCTTTCCCGGTTCTGGATCGGGCAAGACAGGCGATTCGGGCAGTTGGTGCAAAAACTCGCAGATGCCGTCTGCTGTCCCATTAACGGCACTCAAAGGAGCAATGGTGGCTCCCAGTTCCGCTGCCACTGCCACAGATACCTGGTAAACCTTTCCAGCGATCGCCGGCCCCATAGCAATCTTCAGATTTTCTAGTTGACTGCCTTGTGCCACAAGTTGAGCGATCGCCTCTGGTAATATCTTAGCAGCAGTCCCGCGCCAACCCGCGTGAACTGCAGCAACCAGTCCCGTGCGATCGTCAGCAATCAGCACCGGCACGCAGTCAGCCGAGCAAACCCACAGCGCCTCCAATTCTCCCTCGGCCACCAAGCCATCAGCCTCAGCATAGTTCGGGGCAGCGGTGGACGAGTCCGGAGCCACAACGGGGAGCAACTGACTGGTTTTGAGTACCGCATTGCCGTGTACCTGTTGGAGTCGATAAACCTTAGCTCCGGGTTCGAGAACTTCCGTCAGATTGATCGGCCCCTGCGGCGCGAAATCGCGCGTAAAAAAGCCGTGATGCCAGCGAGAAAGCAAGCTGCAAGTCAGATAGGGCAAGCCTTCAGAACTCTGCCACTGCCAACTGATACCGTCTGGTTGCCCGGCGCACTCAGAGTCAGGAAAATTTGTCAAGTGATCGCCAGCTACAGTCATGAAACCTATCCTTACCGAAGCGAATCATTTGCCTTGTATTCTAAACAATCAACAATTTTGCCGACTAAGTTTAAATCGACGATCGGCTTTAATCAAAAAATCGCGATTCCGGGCGCGCTTAACTCCGGCGGACGCCACCAAAATTGTGCATTACCCTATAAGCAAAATTTCGGCAACTAATTAACATACACGGACGTCAAAGCGCTATCATCATTGTGACCGTCACAGACGACTTGCCGGTGCAATCAGGCTCGAAAAAACCAGGGTATCGATCGCGACTCGACCCAGCGGCATTCTACTTGTTCGATGCGCCCAAAAAATTGCCTCAAGCCCGGTAAAATCATTTAGGGCTGTATAAAGACAAGGATTGCAATACATTCGATCCTGACTTCGATCTCCTTGTACCCCCTGTTGAGTTGGGAAAAAAAATCGTGAAACCCGTTCCAGACAAGCAAATAACAGCCCATTTGAACACCAAACAGCAAAAAAAGAACCCTACAGGCGCCCGGACTCGATCGCGCCTTTTGTCCGATCGCTCACTGCTGGTGGGACTGGGTTGCCTTGCCAGTCTGGGACTGCTCAGCAAAGGCATAGTTTGGGCCCAAGCCGAAACTCCGCCAGCCGAACAAGCCGTCCCCGGCGCAGCAGACCTCCAGCCATTATTTGAAGCTCCTCTCCCGCCCCCAGAACCCGAATTGGGCCAAGGGTCGCCAGGACCAGACCCTGCACCGCAGGCAGAAGTTCCGCCGCCCGAGCCTTTCGATGCCGAACCGCCCAGGGAGCCGGAGTACGCCAGCGAACCACCTCCCGCCCAATATTATCTGCCCGAGCCCGCCCTGATTCCCCTGCCAGAAGCGACGGCCCAGGAGCCACCTTTTGAAGCGCCAGTTAACCCAGCCCACGCTGAAATCGACCAAACAGACTACAGCGTTGGCGCTACCAGCGAGTACGAAGCGCCAACAAAAATAGAGTTTGCAGAACGATCGCCCGGTTGCGAAAAAGTTGGCGGTTTGTGCGCGCCTCCTCCTGTTTCCGAGCCGGTGACGGCAGATGCTGCAGAACCCAAGTACAGACCGGAAACTCCGATCGCAGACGACGGCTATATTGCAGCCCCTCCTCCTCGAAATCTGCCCGATCGCCGGACGGGCGATGTTGGGGGAACCGTTGCCGGAAATAGTAGCGGGAATCCTGTCAGTAAACTCGGTCAAGCCGTTCAACAAATAGGCCGCCAGGTTTTGGGGGGTTCAAACCCGCCGGAATCTGCTTACGCACCAGAGCGCTACTCGGCAGACACCGGATACTCCGCAGACTCTGGATACTCTGCAGACGCTGGATACTCCGCAGACGCTGGATATTATGCCGGATCTGCATCTTACGGCGGCGGCCCTCCAGCGCCCAGCAGGGGACTTGGGCCGGTTCAAGTCGGTGCGGTTAGTGTCAGCAGCGGCAGCAATACAGGTTTTGCTTACTACAATCTCACGCCACGTCCTGCAGGCCTGCCCGGAAATGGCAACACCAGCCTGCTGTTTCCGCTATCTATTGCTTCGGCAATTACTTCGCCGTTTGGGTGGCGGACTCATCCGGTTATGGGCTACGGCAGGTTTCACACCGGAACTGACTTGGGGGCCCCGCTGGGAACGCCGGTACTGGCAGCCTATGCGGGTCAAGTGGCGATCGCCGATTGGTTGGGCGGCTACGGTTTAACGGTGGTTCTCAACCACAACAAAAACTCTCAGGAAACTCTCTACGGCCACCTTTCGGAACTGTTTGTGAAACCGGGAGAGTGGGTGAAACAGGGAGAGACCATCGGCCGCGTCGGCAGTACGGGAATGTCTACAGGGCCTCACCTCCACTTCGAGGTTCGGCAAATGACTGACCAGGGTTGGGTGGCGATCGACCCGGGCTCTCAGCTAGAATTCGCTCTGGCAAGAATGGTAGGCACTTTGGAAACCGCCAAAGTACCGAAAATGCCGAAAATGGTGGAAATACAAACCGCTAACGGACTCAAGGACTTGGAAAACGATCTGCCCCAGCTTCCACCTCTGCCGCTGGGAATGGACATCGAAGTTCACAACCTCCAGCCGCCATTCCCGGAACTGTTGAAAGCTGACACTTCGGAGCCCAAAGACAAGCAAGCCACCAAACCCAAAACTCAAAAGCAAGCTAGCAGGTAAAAATGGCGGCTTGGCTAGATTAATTTTTTTAGGGGCGGGCTATTCGCCCACCCCTAAAAAAATTGATGTTTTGGATCGCGAATTAAATAACTTACAATTTTAATTGTTTTTGTGGGATGGGCGTCCCGCCCGTCCTTTTTGCCCGGGCGGGACGCCCATCCCACAAACTTGTGGAAGTTATTTAATTCTCATTCCTTTGTAGAATCGGTTCTCCTAGCCTGTTGCTGAGCAGGGTGCAAGATTTGTTGATATCATGTACGGTCGATTACCCTTC
>NZ_JANMZH010000393.1:0-2014 GCF_031383065.1 Microcoleus sp. OTE_8_concoct_300
ACCAATTCCCAATTATCAATAATATCATTCCGGCTGCGCCGGAATGACAAGCGAGGACACGGCAGTGCCGTTTCCCTACCCCAGATTAATCGTAGGGACACGGCACTGCCGTATCCTGATTTATACCCCAGATTAATCGTAGGGACACTCAAGCGTGCCCATTAGTGTCAACTTAAGCCTGAAAGCCTTAATAAATCTCGTTTTTACCATAGTCCTGATCCCCCTAAATCCCCCTTAAGAAGGGGGACTTTGATCGGACTCTTATCCCCCCCCCCTTCTTCAGGGGGGTTAGGCAGGGTGGATTAATTGTCAGGGGAAAAAGGTATGATAGAAGAGGTAATCAAGTCTGCCCCGGACGGGTAAACTATAATTATGGAGTGAATTAGGAATGAATTTGATTGAAGCAATTAAAGCTGTTCCAGATCATCGACATCCGAGAGGTATAAGACATGAACTTTGGCTGATATTAACAATAATTTTGTTGGGTAGTTGCACGGGATATTGGGGGTATAAACCCTTAGTAGAATTTACCAAAAATCATCGAAAAACCCTCATAAAATTATTCAACCTCCCGAGTGATATTCAATTCCCATCAGATTCAACATTTAGAAATATAATTCAATCCTTGGATTTTGAGATATTAGCAGTTCTTTTCAATATATGGTCTCAACAGGAATTGTCAATAGACGAAGGAGAATTGATGGCAATGGATGGAAAAAGCCTAAAAAGTACCTCAGTAGGTGGCAGCAGCTCTTACCAAAACTTTGTCAGTATAGTTTCCGTTTATAGTCATCGTCATGGATGGGTTGTTCGACATCAAGTTATGGAAAACAAACAGAAAAGTGAAGTCGAAGTTGTTATTGAGCTAGTTCAAGAACTCTCCGGTAAAAAAGTAGTAATTACCCTCGATGCACTGCACTGTCAAAAAAAAACACTAGCCTTAATTATTGATGGTGGCAATGACTATATAGTTACCCTCAAAAAGAATAAATTAAATCTGTTTAAAGCTGTCAATAAATTAGTCAGTTCTACTATGGCAGCCCAGGAAAATGAAGTTTCTGAATGTGTACATGGACGAACCACAACTCGCCACACCAAAATTTATCCAATTCCACCTCAATTATTGCCCCTTTGGGCGGGTGCAAAACATATAATTGTGGTCAGGAGATATGGGACTCGATGGGAGGGAAAAAAAAGTCGTCGTCATCTCATTAACTTCGATGAAGTACACTATTATTTAAGTAGTCTGGATTGGTCAGCCAGTCAATTTGGTGAGGCTATTCGTGGTCACTGGTTGATTGAAAACCGTCTGCATTGGGTCAAAGATGTGACGTTAAACGAGGATAACGATATTCGTCGTGGTGGTAATGCACCTGTTAATTGGGCAATGATTAGACAATTCTTAGTTTCATTGGCTCGCATGAAATGTACTCATACTTTTCCCGAAGCTTTAAGATTAATGGCCAATCAAATTGAAGATTTGAGTGAGTTGCTTTTTAATTTATCTAGTTCAGATAAACCTGTTAAGTGCCTTGCATAATTTCGGTCAATAGCCTTCATAGCCTTGATTTAACCTCTCGACAATTAATCCACCCTGCTTAAAAAGGGGGGACAGGGGGGGTCAAAGTCCCCCTACAACCAGGGGGATGCGAGGGGGATCTCCGGCGCATAAATAGTGTTAAGTGAACCGTATTGACATATATTATGGATAATCATCTAATTGCTAAAATAGTAATATTCTCTGTATCAATACCTTGTACTTTGTACATTGCTTACGCTGCGAAAGTAGCCCTCAATATCAACCTGGATCTATTCGGTGCAGGACACACTCCTGCTAAGGAATGAAAAGCTATCCGGTGGAATCATTAAGTGTAAGTGGTTCCCTAATTCCCACCACTGCCCCGGAAATAATCATGTTAAATAATCAGTCACAAACGCATCAAAACCGAATAAACCAGGCTTTTCGGGGGGGTACATCTCTATTTTGCAAGGGCGAAGCATTTCGGCAGATAAT
>NZ_JANMZH010000132.1:0-14376 GCF_031383065.1 Microcoleus sp. OTE_8_concoct_300
GCTATTCCCCTCAATTATGGCACCCGCCAACAACTTACCTCTAAATGACAAATTAATTCGCTCATGACAATTCCCCAAATCAAAAGCTTGTACACAGACGGCGCTTGTTCCGGCAACCCGGGCCCGGGCGGCTGGGGTGCAGTAGTTTGCTTCGCCGACGGTAACTGTCACGAACTCGGAGGTGCAGACCCCCAAACCACGAACAACCGCATGGAAATGCAGGCTGCCGTCGCTGCCCTCGAATTTTTTGCCAATTCCGGTCAAACCGAACCAGTCACCCTTTACACCGACAGCGAATACGTTAAAAACGGCATCACAAAATGGATTCAAGGCTGGAAAAATAAAGGCTGGAAAACCTCGGCCGGCAAAGATGTCGTCAACCAAGACCTCTGGCACTTGCTAGACAAGCTGAATTCCCGGATAGTCAAGTGGGAACACGTCCGCGGTCACTCCGGCGACTTCTACAACGACAGGTGCGATGAAATCGCCCGCAGCTTCTCCCACAATCTCACACCCGAACTGCAACAGCAGAAACCAACAGCAGGCGAGACTCAGGTGGGCACTTTTGCCGATGTGGCGACACTGCCCCTAGATTCGGAAAACACAATTGTTTGGGAAGAAACGGACACAACTGGTAACAAAACGATAGAATCCTATGTCATAACTTCTGACCTTCCGATCTCCAACTCTACCATGATGGATTCAACTGCCGATACCCTGGAGAACTTGCCCCGCGAGGTGAGGGTTCAGGAACTCCGCAATCTGATCGAAACCTTGCACATAGCCGACGAGGTTGCGACCAAAGGCTACTTGATTACCAGTTCTGAACTGGCTGATTTGATGGATGTAAATGCCAGCGCTGTCACCAGTCGTGGAGACAACTGGGTTTGGCGAAATTGGGTTGTGTCTCGCGTGCGCCGCGAGGGGAACCAAATTCTCTGGCAATTAGAGAGAATAGACCACGTTAGTACAACTGATTAGTGGTTAGTCATGAGTTATTAGTTGATTAATAGCTGATGACTAATGACTGTCTCAAAGCAAGAGTTGGCAAAATTCGTAGGGACACAACATTGTTGTGTCCTTTTAGTCATCAGTCATCAGTCATTAGATTTGAATTGTAGGCATTCGCTCTCCTATGTTGAAATACATCTGCGCTTTGCCTATTAGACATCTCCAACAAATAAACTAGGAGTGCGTAGGCGTAAGCCGGGGCGGAGCCATCGCTTCCATATTATCAGAGAATTTTTCCTTAACTTTCCTGAGTCAACTTCGGGAACACATAGAAAAAAATCCCTCATAAACCACGAGGCTATTGGGTCTAGGCTATGACTAACTCAAGCGGCTAATTACTCATGCTGAAAATCTGCATCACCAGCAGACAAAAAATTAACATAATTCAAAAATTCGCATCATCAAAAGCGGAGGTGGTCGCCCACCTAAACTAGCGTCCGACCGTAAACTGTAGAGCCATTGCGACCATCAGGAACAACCTTAACCCCTGTTAAGAGGTTTTCTTTGCATCCTACTCTCCAGTTGTATGCAGAGTAGCATAATAAACGGGTCTTGTTGAAACTAAATGTTCCTCTTCAGGCTCAAATTTAACGGTTTCACCTGTATCTATTTCTTTATCACCCAGAGGACGGACAAATACACTTGAACCTTCACGCCCTTCTTCTACAATACGAATTTCTTGTCCGTTGTCTAACTTAACATGAGAAATTTCAGTTTTCATATTTACTCTGCTGTAAAACTTTGTTTATAAATAAAAGTTAGCATTTTGCTTAAAAATTTAACATTATTAAATTAGTCGAAATTATCGAACTTATCTGAGTGCGGTTAGCTATTCAGCCAAAGGGCGCGAAGCCCGCACACCAAAAACGCGAAGTACCGCGCTTTCGACAAGCTGAACGGAACCGCTTTTGGGCCCAACAAATTAAAAACGACCTTTTAATTTTTAATTCTTGGATGCGATCGCAATCTTAAGGAGGTCGCACACAAAGCTTTACATCGTGATAAATTTTGCACGTATAAAGGAGTCCTTAAGAGTTCAACTTGCTCTCTCTATTTTTAGGTGAGTGATGTAGTGCGGTAGCGATGCGGGCCGACTAAACTGAAATTCAAACACAAACACAATCTGCAGTGGAGTAAAAAGGCGATGAGTGTTCATATTGGCACTTCAGGTTGGAGTTACGACCATTGGGAAGGTGTGCTTTATCCCCACCAGCTACCGCCTCGCTCTAGGCTCGATTGCTATATCCAACACTATCAAACCGTCGAAGTTAATAGCACCTACTACCACTGGCCACCAAACACTACTTTCGCTAACTGGCAGCAGCGCCTCCCCCAAGGATTTCTCATGACCGTAAAAGCGCCCCGTGGTCTAACGCACTCCAAGCGTCTTTACTCGCCAGAACAGTGGTTGGAACGGATGAGTGAGGGACTTCAATGCCTGGGCTCACGACTGGGTATTCTACTCGTCCAACTCCCTCCCCAGTTCGGCTGCGACTCGACCCGCCTAGCCTACTTTCTAGAACAGGTCCCCGCCTGGATCAAAGTAGCTGTTGAATTCCGACACCCAAGCTGGCACACGGAAGAGGTATTTTCGCTGTTGGAACGCTCTGGAGCGGCTTACTGCGTGATGAGCGGGGCACACCTCCCCTGTATCCTCCGCGCAACGGGATCATTCGTCTATGTGCGCCTCCACGGCCCCGACGCCAACAATCTCTACGGTGGCTCCTACTCGGATGATGATTTGCATTGGTGGGCCGATCGCATCCACGAGTGGGAAAGCCAGGGGCGAAGTGTATTCGTCTACTTCAACAACGACGGAGAGGGAAATGCAGTTAGGAACGCTTCAAAGCTAAAAACCTTTGTGGAGAAAGGTACTTCCTGACAAGCGAATTGAGAGCGTTCCCATTCTTGGGAGCACATTCAAAAATGCTTCGCAGTTCCCTGAAGCTGAATTAGTTCGCAGACTGCGTTTTTGGTTGGTTCAATTCCCTGCACTTAGCATTTGCCAGCTCGATCGCGTTTTGGTAGTTACTTCCACCCAATATCCAATCCCCATAGTAGCTGTACCGAGCACCGTTTTCCCCTAGGGCGCGATCGATCACAAGCTGGCGTTGGTTGTTCTAGGCCGCAGGAATTCGACATTCAGCTCTAATTTCTGTCCCAGCCACAAAGAATGTTTCGTATGATCTGCCAGATCATCGCCTGTTTCGGGATGGACGAGAATATCTAACCCCTCGCGATGCAGCATTAACCAAGGAACGACTTTGCCAAATTGCGAGGGTAAAAATGCAACTTGATACATCGCTTGGGGGTGGGGACCAATGGGTTTGTCATGCCAACGCCCGAGCTGCACCTCAAACTGACTCAATCCTTCGCGTACACGCGCTGCGACATCGCGATTATCAGCGTTGAAGTAAATATGTGCGTGAAAACCAACAATTTCGATAGTGTCTTCTTTCATCATTTTCAGTGGGGTATTGAGCGGACATCTGCACAAAACGGCTGTTAATTTCAGGCTAACGCGGGTGTTGGCTACTTAGGAGGTGTGAGTTGCGGGCATACAAGAGGCAGCGATGGCTCCGCCCCGGCTTACGCCTACGCACTCTTCGGAATTTGGGGCATGGCGGGAGGGTTGGGGTTTGGGTTGGGTTCTCCCAAAATCTGGGTGTTGGTGGCGATCGGCAACAAGTTTGGTAATAGATTATTGACATACCCCAGCCTAAAGGCATGGAGATTCTTTCTTCGCAGGGATTCCGACGAATTTACCCTCAGAAAGCATCTTGACCGTATGCCCTACGGCTGCAAGTCCTCTAATTAGAACTACTTGGGCTGCTGCAACGTCTCTGTCGGTTGTATAGCCGCAATTCGAGCATGAATGAGTACGTTCTGACAGCTCTTTTTTACCCGTTTCCGTTAGGCAGTTAGGGCAAGTCTGACTTGTCTTGTGGGCGCTTACCTTCTGAAAGTACACGCCATATTTCAAACAAGTTTGCTCTAGGATCGTGAAGAACTGACCCCAGCTTGCGTCTAAGCAATGTTTCCCTAGCATCGCCCTAGAGAGCCCAATCAGATTCAGATCCTCAACGAAAATCATTCCCACGTTTTGACAGATTTGATGAGATAATTTACGATGCCAATCTTTCCGACAGTTAGCAACGTACTCATGCAGCTTTGCGACTTTCTTTTGAGCTTTACGCCAATTGTTAGAACCTAGTTTTTTACGACAGACACGTTGTTGCAGCAATTTAAGCTTGCGTTCTGCGTCTTTAAAAAATCTTTGGCGCTTGACTAAAAGACCGTTAGAAGTTGCTAGGAAATTAGTTAGTCCCACATCAATTCCGATACCTTCACCGTGGGGCATTAGATTGGGTACTGAAACGTCCCATTGTAGGGTTAACATCACGTACCAACCGCTAACTCTACGGACTATCCTTGCTTGCTTAATCGTTGCACCATCAGGGATAGTCCGTGATTGATGGAACTTAACCAAACCTATTTTAGGGAGCTTCACCGCTTGATTTTGGACGGGGTTAACCCCCAATTGCGGGAATACAAACGATCGCATTGTTCCTGCTTTCTTAAAGCGGGGGAAACCGTGCTTTTGTTCCCACATACTCACAAAAGCTTTTTCAAGTCTTTTCAGTGTTTGCTGTAGGACGTGTATTTGGACGGCAGCCAAAGCGGGTATGTTTGCCCTAGCCGTAGTTAAACTTTTGCACTGGCTGGCATAAGTTGGTCGTTTTCTTTCAGCTCCTATGATGAACTCAGATCGGATAGAGCAAGCGTTAATCTGACAACTACGAGACTTAAACCAGTCTTTACGTTCAGCTAATGCGTAGTTATACACGCGACGGCATTGTTCTAGCCAATCCTCAAAGATTGCTGTCTGTCCCGTTGTTGGTTTAAGTTTGAATTCGTAGACTAAATGAAACATTTGCTCTATCCTCCTACCTGATTATACCACAACCATGAGCGAACGTCGGGACGCTTTTTCAATAAAAAAATTAAAGCCGTCCCAGAAGGACGCGGCTTGCACCCAAATTTCCGGTCATGGTGACAAGAGAATCCGCCAAGCTTGACACTCGCTTCCTTCCCGAACTTATAAGGAAGAACGCGAGAATCGAGCGAGCAAAACTCAGGCGACGATTTCCTGCGTACAAGTACAAAATAAATCAGTATACTGGCGAAGGATATTCAGATCACAGCAGAATTAGATAAATGTTTACAGATATCAAGGAGGAATAGCACTCGATGCGAAAGTTAAACAGTTCAAAGTTTGTCGCCTTACTAATTGGCACAGCAGTCATTTTTTTGATTTGGGTAACATCAGTTAGCGCGCAAGCGAAACTCACAGAGCGCTCGAAACTGGCAATTAATGGAATTGGGCCAATTCGGGTAGGTATGACAGTTGATGAAGCGTCACAAGCAGGTGGGATTAGATTAATTAGAAGTGGGAGTGGTGGTATTGACGAGTATCAGTGTTCCTACGTCCAACCAAAAGGAGAGCCAAAAGGAATTGCTTTTATGGTAACAAATGGTCGCATTGCCAGAGTGGATATTAGCAGCAAGCGCATTACCACCATCAGTGGAGCTAGAATCGGGGATAATGAAAACCGAATTTTATCTTTATATCCAGGGCAAATTAAAGCAACTCCTCATCCTTATGTAAGCCGCCCACCTGAAAATGGAAAATATCTAACTTTTGTCCCTAAAGATGCGGCTGACAAAAACTACCGCATAATTTTTGAGACTAGCAAAAATCGTGTAGATAGGTTTCGTTCGGGTAAACTTCCTGAAGTTGAGTATATAGAAGGCTGTTCGTAATAGGCTCAAAAAACTCTTAATCCTGTGACATCCACCTCAACAGCCGATAGCACTTTGGGTTCCATCTCGTACCAATCATTCAGAACAAGCTTGGCATTGGGAAACACGAAATACTCCGTCAGCGTGCCGATGCGGTAATTGAACGCTTTGTAGTCGATCGCCCAATCCTTGAAATCTCGATTTCGATCGCCCGCAATAGCCAACAGATGCAAAAATAATTAGATACCACTTAACATCAGTCCCAGTTAAAAGAAAGAATCCAACAGTAAGCCCGTGCTCCAAACCCTCATAAAATCAGTGATTTCCCATCGAAAATCTCAAATCGAAAATAGCATGAGTCCCAGCTTGCGAACAGTCATTGCTACCAGGTATGTCACTCCCTTGCGCGAGGGCGGATCGCTGCCGGCGATCGTCGAAGCAGATGATGATGGTATGTACGTGCTCAAATTTCGCGGTGCGGGCCAGGGAGCCAAATCTCTGATCGCCGAGCTAGTGGCGGGAGAGATTGCTCGCGCCTCCGGGCTCCCAATCCCCGAACTCGTCTTTGTTGAAGTCGATCCCGAACTGGCTCGCACTGAGCCTGACCCGGAAATTCAAGATTTGATCCGAGCAAGTGCTGGCCTCAACCTCGCCCTCGACTATCTCCCCGGATCCATCACCTTTGACCCAATAGCGGGGAAGTCCGATGCGGATCTCGCCTCAGAAATCGTCTGGTTCGATGCTTTCGTGACCAACATCGATCGCACCTCGCGCAATGCAAATATGCTGGTATGGCACCGCCGGCTTTGGCTAATAGATCACGGTGCAGCCCTCTACTTCCACCACACCTGGAAAGATTATCTCTCGCGCAGCCGCGATCGTTTCCCCCCAATCAAAGACCACATTCTGCTGCGTTTTGCGAGTACGCTGGAAGCGGCAAATTTAAAGATGACTCACAGGCTAACCCCGGACATCATTCGCAACATAGTTAAACTAATTCCTGATACTTGGCTGGTGGGAGATTCTCCTTTCAGCGATAGCAACCAACATCGGGATGCTTATATCGAGTACCTGCTAAATCGGCTAGAATCACCACATATTTTTTTGGAGGAGGCGATTAGTGCCCGATCGATTTCTGTATGATTACGCCATTATCCGCGTCGTTCCCAAAGTTGAGCGCGAGGAGTTTATCAACGTGGGGGCGATCGTTTCCTGCGGTACAAAAAAATTCCTCGAAGCCCGTATCGAAATTGATGAACAGCGCTTGATGGCGATCGACTCAACGTTGGATCTGGAAATGATTCGCAATCACCTAGCAGTCATTCCCATCATTTGTGCAGGTGGCTCCGAATCTGGCGCGATCGGTCAACTTCCCCACAGAGAGCGCTTTCACTGGCTCGTAGCACCCCGCAGTACGATCGTTCAGACATCGCGGGTACACACTGGTTTTTGCCAGAATCTACCGGGTGCGATCGAACACTTGCTCGATACAATGGTGCGATCGTCTTGCCGAAAACCATCTGTAAACGCTCGGTTGCTAGGGGTTGGAATTGACACTCACGAGATGCGATCGCACTCTAGTTAGGGTCAGCTTGTCGGTGAGATGCTGCTTTGAGCTTGGTGAAGGATCTATCCATTTCGGAAAACAGCCAAAATAGAAGCATCCTCAAGCTGTTTTAGCTAAAAATGAGAACGCTAGAGCAAAATTCCTGACTGGTAATATCAAATCTGTTAGCATCGGAATTATTGATATCTCTCTTCTCTTAATCTGCGTGAATCAGCGTCAATCCTTTGTCATCTGCGGTTCGAGAAATTCTCTTTTTTCAACCGCAGATTAGGGCAGATTAACACAGATTAACGCAGATGAATTATATCAAGTCTGGTTGCACCGTTGCTGATTGTTGAATGTTGGCTGGATTGGACGCCCGACGATGCTACCGGATTTGATATAATTTTTCTAAAGTCTTAGCCGCAGTTTCGCAAGGTAGAAAGATGATGCAAGTTGAACAGACAAATATGACTTTCCCTCTTTGGGGTTTAGCAATTTTTATTGGGTGGACGATCGCAGTCGTTATCTTGTTGCTAGCAGTCAGGGTGCGGCATTTATCAGCAGGCGGATCTATAAAAGATTTCAGCACAAAGAACGACGACAGCTTGCTTTGGCGACTAGTTCGAGTACACTCCAACTTGGTAGAAAACCTGCCTTTGTATTTGGGAGTTGTTTTCCTTCTAACCCTTAGGGGTGTTTCAGGAACAGCAGTAGATTTGCTGATTGTTGTGTACATCCTATTTCGGCTTGTACATTCAGTGATTCACATCGCTGGCCTCGATCCAAAGTTTCGGTTCTTCACTTTAGTAATTCAGTTAAGCTGCTTGGTCGCCTTAACTATGATGGCAGTTTTATAGTGGAGGGCTTACGCAATTGACAGCTATATATAGTAGGGTGCATCAGGGGCAAATCTTAATTGTTTCGTATACAGCGTAAGTCAGGGACACCGTACCAGTCGATCGATCCTGTGACATTACTGCCTGTGATTTGGCTAACTTATTGAAGTTTATGAACAGAATATCTCGTGCGATCGCTGTTATTTTAATTGTATTAGGCTGCATTATTTCTGTTTTAGTTCAGACACCGCAATCAGCCTTAACCGTGCCACCTCCACTGCAAGAATCTCCACGACGCGGAGGAGATGTTGCTGAGACAATTAATTTGGGACGGCACTTTCAAGAGCTAGGAGTTGAAGGCTCGATCGCAATTTACGATTTGAATAGCGATCGGCTTTATCAACACAACTCGCAGCGTAACACCACAGCTTTTTTACCTGCATCTACGTTTAAGATTCTCAACTCTCTGATTTCCTTAGAAACAGGGGTAATTTCAGATGAGATTGCCGTTCTAACTTGGGATGGAACTCAAAGGCAATTTCCTGGATGGAATCGAGACTTGAATATGAGAGAAGCCATGAAACTTTCGGCCGTTTGGTTTTACCAAGTTCTCGCCCGCCGAGTCGGACACGAGCAAATGCAAAAATGGGTAGCTCAAGTCGGTTATGGCAACCAAAAAATCGGTAACAAAGACGATATTGACAAATTCTGGTTAGAGGGAGAACTGCGAATCACACCCAAGGAGCAAATTCAATTTCTCCGCCGTCTCTACAAAAACGACTTACCCTTTTCTGAGCGCTCGCTGTCTTTGGTTAAAGACATCATAATTGTTGAACAAACTCCCGATTACATAATTAGGGCAAAAACAGGCTGGGCAAACTTTGGAGAACAAACAAAGCCTCAAATTGGCTGGTATGTAGGTTATTTAGAAAAGGATAAAAATGTTTACTTTTTTGCTACAAACATTGACATCCGCAACAATAATGACGCATCTGCAAGAATCGAGTTAACGCGCCGTTGCTTCCAGGATCTTGCGCTGCTGTAAGTGCGTTATTTCTTTTCTAATCTTCGCCAAAACGCCCGCGGCTTGGCTAACGGTGACAGCAAAAACACTTATTTATACGATGCCTGAGTTCGATCGTAGGAAGCCGAGTCTTTTAAATCTTTTAGGACTTAGGCAATTGGCACATATATATGGTTGCTATGGTGCTATATATCATTTCTCAAGCGTGGTGAGGTATGCCCTATGCCCTATCCCCTATGCCCTATCCCCTATGCCCTATGCCCTATGCCCTATGCCCGCGAGAGCACCTCATGTTACTGAGAAAGGCTATATATAGTTGTTATAGTGCTATATATCATTTCTCGCAGCAAGGCGACAATCATCTAAGAGAGCATTAAGTTCTTCAACGACTAGCCAGGGGTTTCGACCTTTCAAACAAGCTACGATTGCAGCTTCATAGGGATTTCTGCCAGTTTTTTTTACTGCTGCGATCGCCTGTTTGTTAGACAATCCCCGCCCGCTGACCAACCAAGCAGCCAAAACCTGTCCTGTACGTCCGATCCCCCCAGAACAGTGAACTACCACCCGTTCGCCTTTGCTATTGGCAGATTCCAAAAACGGCAATATTCGATCGATTAAAATATCGCCCTCGACCAATTCAAAGTCTGCAATCGGCGCCCAGCAAACTCGATCGCACCCAAATATTTTCCGATATGTTCCCAGTAAGTCACAGTAGCGGATGAGTTGCGTCTGAGCAAGCAAGCAGCAAACTTGCTTGATATTATGCCCCTGCATAAATTCAATCCAGCGAGCAATTTCTGCATCGCGGTATCCTGGTCTGGCTGCACCAAACACAATTAATTCATTCTCTGAAGCCCCAGCGAATTTGTGCATACTGTTTTCAATATTTTTACTTATAATTAAGAAAGACGAACAAATCCTGAATCAACAGTGAAAAACAAGAACTCGATCGGTTTAATGAACTGGCTGCAACCCAAACCAGAAACCATTTTGTTATGCGACTCAATTGCAGCAGCTTCTGACATGGCATTTATGCTCAACGGTGAGTGGGATGGGTGCAATAGTTTGGTGCTCCCTAAATGCGACAAGGTAGCAATTCAAGCAGCCGCTAGTTTGCTGGAGACATCGTGGTGCTACCAAAATACTTGCGAACCCGTTTTAATTCGGCTGGAAGTTGACGAATTGCTGCGCCGTTATGCGATTGGAGACAGGTTTTTTATTAATGCTAACTTGCGATGCGCGCAATTGAGCGAACTTTGCTTGGAAAACATTGATTTGAGTTATGCTAAATTGAATTTAGCTAACCTCAGCGGCACTAATTTAAGCAAAGCAAACTTAATGGCAGCACAGATGCCAGCAGCAAATTTGAGTAGCAGCAATTTGAGTAAATCGCAACTTGTGAGAGCGAATTTATCAGGAGCAAATTTATCAGATGCTAATCTCAAAGATGCCGATATGAGTTATGCAGATTTAAGCAATGTTTGCTTAACAGGTGCTGACTTAAGAGGTGCAAATTTAGCGAGAACAGACTTAAGAAAAACAAGCTTAGATGGGGCGATACTTGAGTAATACCAAATCCCCCTTAAATACACCCTCTCACACCCCGTGGGAAAATCCTGTAAACATTTATCTGCGTCCATCAGCGTACATCTGCCCACATCTGCGGTTAAAGTTCCAAAGTAATTAACTGAGCAATTTCCTCAGTCTGAAAACCCAAAGCCATCGGTCTTTGCACTGCCGGAATCACCTGCACATCATAGAGTTCTGTGACAATTCCTTCAAACCGCAACCAGTGAACGATCGCCCCCGTAGTCAAATCAATCACCATCATACCACAGCGAGCCTCAGCATCCTTAGCCAGCAACAGCTCATCCAATTCTAAACCGCTAAAAGTGTTGTCACCTCCCCGAGGTTTCGAGAGTCCAACAATAGCCCAATTTTGCCAAAAAGCTAGTCCTCGGGCATAGCCCGGACAAAACGTAATTGCCTCAAATTTTCCTGTGCCTAAATCCACATATCCTAATTCCCCTCTCCCCGAATTCAGCAACCACAACTTGTCTTGATACCAGCGCGGTGAGTGTGGCATTGACAATCCTGTGACGATAATCTCATTAGATTCAATATCAATAACTATACCGCCGTTTTTTCTGCGATCGCGCCAGCCATCCACCACATCCGACTTACTCGACGCTGTGACATATTTCGCCTCCCCAGCTACCATTGCCAAACCGTTGAGGTGACAGCGGTCTTCATTTATATATTGTGAGATAAAACGGGGTTTCCAGAGAGGTTTGCAACTGTGCCGATCGCTCAAAGTAGCGATACAATTAAACAAAGTGCTAATAAAAATGATTTGATTATTTTTATCGACTGCGATATCGTGAATGTCGATATCTCCTGTAGTATAACCGATTCTTGGTATATATAATTTATCGTATCCTTGGTATAATTTCCCGGATTCTAAGACGTTATCTAATTGCCAGATTTGATATTTTGAACTTAAATAAAGGCGTTCTGGCGTGCAGTAAAGCCCCATTGCGCGATCGAAGATTCGCCAATATCCAGAAATAGTATTAGTTTCTGGATTGCTACCAATAAATATTAACCTTTGGGTTTGATAAGTAGTACAAGCAAGGCTGATTTGTTGTTGGGTTAACCACGATGGTAACTCGCGATCGCCAATTAACTCCTGTTGCGAATCCGCACTAGCATCCCTTGTCAAATTCTGACTGTTCTCCCTATTTTTATCCCTTACATTTCTGACTTTTTCCACTTGACCGTTTCCTGAGTTCCTGACTAAATTGCTTGTTATATCGGGTTTTAACCTGCCCTGTGCTTCTTTTTCTATTCGTTCTGTCTTGTCGATCTGTATCGCTTCCGGCGGCTGACCAGATTGATACCGTTCCCAAATCATTTGATATCCTAATTCCAAATATCGCACGGTTTGAGGTGTATTAAACAGCGGCAATTGACGGCGATTTTCATTAAGATAATCTTTCAGCTTTTGTAACTCTTGAGGATGAGTAGCTAAATGCACCGCCAACTTTTCATACTCTTCTAAACTATTAACGATTAACTGTGGTAAATTAACCGCATTTAATAAACTTGCTCCCACCCGCGCTGCAAAAGTTTCTCCGGGGCAGGTAATCGAGGGAATTCCCATCCACAAAGCATCGCTACCTGTCGTGTGAGCATTGCAATATAAAGTATCGAGGCATAAGTCTATCCAAATGTGGCGTAATAGATGTTCCTCTTGTAATAATCTCGGTGCAAATATTAGGCGATCGCCATCAATTCCCCGCAATTTAGCCTCAGTTGTCAGGTTCCGAGTTGCTTCTGGATTGCTCTCTAATAGCCACAGTACACTATTAGGTACTTGCTCTAAAATTCGCATCCACACGCTAAACATGACTGGCTCAATTTTGCGACTGTGATTGAAGCAGGCAAAGACAAACATCTCTTCTGGTAAGCCATATTTTGCCTTGGGGTTTTTCTGTTTAATTTGCGCGTCTTCAGCAGGACACACTCTCCGATAATTGTTAATTTGATAGCTGTTTGGCAGACAAATAAATTTTTCACTAAAAAATTTGGCTAGACCCGGTGGCGTTACAATATTATCTGTGATGATGTAATCAATAAAGTCAGCTCCCATTGTGCTGGCATAAGTTAAATAGTTAATTTGAATGGGAGCGGGGCGCATTGCTAAGATTCCTGGGTTAGAATATAGGGTATACCCTCCCATATCGATCAGAATATGAATGCCGTCACTGTAGATTCTTTCGGCTGCTGCTGCGGTAATCATTCCCCGCAAATCGGTAAATTTATCGCAGTCTGCTTCTATTTTTTGTCGCTCAATACTGCCGTCATTGGGACCGAGAGAGTAGGCGAATATCTCAAATTGGGCGCGATCGTGCAAGGCGAATAATTCACCCATTAAATGCGTTAAAGCGTGGTTGTAAAAATCTCCCGCGATGTAACCTATTCGCAAGAGTTGGGGGGTGGCAGCAGGGGGAATGTGAGGCGGAAAATAATTTTGAGGGACTTTACTGCTGGTAAATTTAGAGAAGTAGCGAGTAATCGCTAGATGTCTTTCCGCCCCAAAGGGCGAGAACATCACAAAGTCAAAAATAGATAAGTCTTTTAAGATATTTTGCTCGATTAAATTTGCGCCGATTTGCCACATTTTTTCGCTTTCGGCCGCTAGATTATCCCACTGGCAAATCCCCTGGTAAATTTTTATCAAAGCTGCCATTGCATTGATGTTATTCGAGTCTAGCTGCAAGATTTTTTGATAATTGGCAGCAGCTTCGCTGTATTCATAGCAGCGGTATTGAACATTGGCTAAGTTTCCCCGGTAGGGAATAGAATTCGGTTGAATTTCTAAAGCTTTTTGATGGCAAATTTTCGCTTCTAGCAGTTTTTCTTGTTGGGCGAGCAAGACTCCTAGACTATTGTAGGCGATCGCATAACTGGGATTGTATGTAACAGCTTGTTTGTAGGCCGCGATCGCCTCCTCGAATTCTCCTAGATTTTCCCAAGATACCCCTAAATTATACCAAGCTTGAGAGTAGCGCTGTTCGCAATTTAAAGCTTGGCGGTAAAGGGCGATCGCCTCTGGCCATTCTTGCTTAACTAACTTAGCATTTCCCAATTGAAAATAAGCAGGCGCATAATTAGGTTGCAGCGCAATAATCTGTCGATATTCCCTCCCCGCTGCCTCCCAGTCGCCTTGTTTTTGCATAGCCAGCGCTCTATCATAGAGGCTTTCTACAGAAATTTTCTCAGACATTTTATTAATCGTTTTCAACCATTCTTCCCATTCTAATGCACGCACCCTCCAAGTGCAATATTTATTAAAATAATCTACCTGTTTCCGCAAAAATTGTTCATTTTCTTGAGGGTTTGCCCCTGTTAGCACTTCTAGCACCTCCAGAATTGCCGCCAGAAATTCTTGGGCATAGGATTTTTTTTCGGAAATCGAACTAAAGGGAGCGAGCGAATTTGAAGTATTGGACTGGGACAGCGGTATTAAACGCGCAAAACCTGCCGTTGTTTCGGGCAAAGCTCCCCAGTTGCTAGTCACGACAAAACAACCGCTAGCTAGAGCTTCCATCACGGAGATACAAGAAGTTTCTGCAAAGGTATTTGGGTAC
>NZ_JANMZH010000222.1:0-10328 GCF_031383065.1 Microcoleus sp. OTE_8_concoct_300
AATATCTCATGTAGTATTGGTTCAATTGTTTCCCATTCTGAATCCGTTAGACTGCTATAATAAGGCATGGCTGCTACTGGATAATGCTTTTACGGTCACGTTACCACAAGACCGTAAAAGATGTCAAATGGGTTCTATACCTGTAATCAGGTTAGTGTGGGATCGATCCGGCGGGTCAACGTAGGTACGGAGTTGACCAATCATACTTCTTGATCCCATATCAATTTATCAACAAATTCTCTAAGACGTTCCGGCGAGTCTGGGACAGCTTTAAGTCTTTCTCTTTGTCTTCGTAACCTTTGAATGCAATCGTTTCCTTATCTAGAGGGCGTTTAAGCCGTTTCTTTGCGCCAAACGTATTATTTTTCGGGAATGGCATTGACAGTGAGTTAAACGCAAGTTAACCTACCTATAACATGATTCACGAATCCTAGGGAATGAGAACCTCTTACCAATATCGATTACGCCCAACAAAATTACAAGCTGCTGAGATTGACAGATGGTTGTCAATGATGTGTGCTCAATATAATTTTCTGTTGGCTGATCGCTTTAACTGGTACGAGCAGAATCGTTCTCCCATCAATGCCTGTCCTTTGGTCTGCCATTTGCCCCAACTACGGGACAATCCAGATTACTATTCACAGAAGAAGACGTTACCTCAACTCAAGAAAACTCACCCTTGGTATGGCGAGGTTTATTCTCAAGTTCTCCAAGATGTAGTTAAACGAGTTAAGGTAACTTTCGATCGTTTTCTCAAAGGTGATAGCAACGGAAAGCGTAGCGGTAGACCTCGATTCAAATCACGCAGTCGTTACCGCACTTTTACTTACCCTCAAGTTAAAGACGGGTGCTTACAAAATAACTTAATCAACTTACCGATGCTCGGAAAAGTTAAAGTTATTTTGCACCGTTCTCTACCGGATAAATTCCAAATAAAAACCGCTTCTGTTACAAAAAAAGCTGATGGGTATTATGTGGTTTTCAGCTTAGAAGATTCAACAGTTCCTGAGATTAAGCCAGATTTTAATCCAAATAAACTTACTGGAATTGATGTTGGCTTGAAGGAATTCTTGACAACTTCAGAGGGTGAAACAGTTGCAATCCCTCAACATTACCGCAAGACCGGGAAACGCCTACGGACGATGCAGAAGCGAGTCTCACGCCGTAAGAAAGGCAGCAACCGGAGGCAGAAAGCAGTTAAGCAACTAGGGAAGTGTCACAAAAAAGTAGCGGACAAGCGTAAAGACTTTCATTTCAAGACTGCTAACAATCTCTTGAAGAAATATGATGTTGTTGCAGTTGAAGACTTGAATGTCAAGGGACTTGCCCGTACAATATTGGCTAAATCTGTGTTGGATGCTGGGTGGTCAAACTTCCTGTCGATATTAACAAATAAAGCCGTAAATGCTGGTTTGTTCGTAGTCCCAGTAAGTGCCTATAACACTTCACAAGATTGTTCGAGTTGCGGTGAAAAAGTGCCGAAAAAGCTGCATGAAAGATGGCACGATTGTTGGCACTGTGGGTGCAGTATTGATCGCGATTATAATGCAGCAATAAATATAAAGAATAGAGCGGTGGGTCATCCCGTTCTTAAAGCTCAGTCAATGTCCGAAGCAATAGCTGGAGTCTCCCAGAAGCCTACATCAATGGTGACAGCTTGTGTTGGTGTAGGAGTATGTCACTCATTGATAAGGCCACGTTCCATAAACGAGGACGTATCTCTCAACTGATTGAGGATGCAGGCTGTCAATTACTGTACTTACCCCTTTATTCCCCAGACCTTAACAAAATAGAGCAAAGAAGAGAGAATCGCTTTTCAATTTATTTGGCGGTGCAATCGTCAACTCACTCCACTCTTATCCCCAGGGATAAGTCGAGTACGACTTACCCTATGGGGATTCCCGTCTGGCTAGCTAAAAGCAGTGCACACCCTACAGATAGAGTGTGCGTCAGTCCTGTAAAATCTAAAAGCGACAAGTCGCTGTCTTGATAAACCCAGCTCGGTCTCAAATCTAAAATTGATTGATTATGCAAATTGAATGGCAAACCGCCAAAACCTACGAAGACATTCTCTATCACAAAAGTGGCGGTACCGCCAAAATTACCATCAATCGACCTCACAAACGGAACGCTTTCCGTCCCAAAACTGTGCAGGAACTCTGCGAGGCCTTTACTGATGCCCGCGAAGACACAAAAATCGGCGTTGTCCTTTTCACTGGTGCGGGGCCTCATACAGACGGCAAATACGCTTTTTGCGCCGGCGGCGACCAAAGCGTAAGGGGTGCGGCGGGATATGTAGACGAAGGTGGCATACCCCGCTTGAACGTCCTCGACTTGCAGAAGTTGATTCGATCGATGCCCAAAGTTGTAATTGCTTTAGTTGCAGGCTACGCAATAGGAGGAGGTCACGTTCTGCACTTAATTTGCGACTTGACGATCGCTGCTGACAATGCTATTTTCGGACAGACTGGTCCAAAAGTCGGCAGTTTCGACGGTGGTTTCGGAGCTAGCTATCTCGCCAGAGTTGTCGGGCAGAAAAAAGCCCGAGAAATTTGGTTTTTGTGTCGCCAGTACAGCGCGCAGCAAGCCCTAGAAATGGGTTTAGTCAACTGCGTCGTGCCCGTCGAACAACTAGAACTAGAAGGGATTCAGTGGGCTGCAGAAATTCTCGAAAAAAGTCCGATCGCGATTCGCTGTTTGAAATCTGCTTTTAATGCCGACTGCGACGGTCAAGCCGGTTTGCAAGAACTGGCGGGAAATGCCACTTTGCTGTACTATATGACCCAGGAAGGCGCCGAAGGCAAACAAGCCTTTTTGGAAAAACGGCAACCTGATTTTAGTCAATATCCTTGGCTGCCATAGCTGGATGAAGAAATCAGTTTTTTTATGCGCTCCTATTAAAGTAGATGCTGCCGATTGTGATGAGTTAGTAGAGCCGAATGCACCCGATCGTCCAAAAGTGTCAGTATTGATACCAGTTCCCAAAAAGAATGAAACTGCTTTGCCAGATCCAAACCCTGATATTCATCAGTGATTCCCCAATCGAAAATCGAAAATCGAAAATGGTATGAGTTGTCTGCTGCCGATTAACTAAACCCAGACTGCTGCAGATTTTTCGTTTAACGTTGTGCCTCTAAGCTGGCAGGCATTGCGATCGGAAAGAGTGACGGTAGCCTCCTGCAGCGTCAGAGTCTGTTCTTGCCACAGTCCAATTTCTTCTATGTTTTCCCAAGATGCCCCAAAAGGCGAAATTGCTAAAGAACAAGCTTTCCAGTGACTTTGAACAAACCCGCCTAGTAGAGCGCAAACACCCCCGCGTCTCCCCTCAGGGGTATAGTGCCGACAGTGACCACAAGCTGAAGTTAATGAGGTTTGCATAAAAGTTCTTAGGGGAATCATTTTCATCTCTAATTCTCCATTGCAGAGCTAACAGGTGTTAAAGCATCCCAACCTTTATTCTGTATGGGTTGTAGCGATCCCCGGAGCATAAGTGAATTTTATAATTTATTTATAATTTCGTTATATATAGAAACAATTAGCTCAGTGCGGGCTCATCCTCTAAGTGTAAACACAGAGGTAAGGTTTATAAAGCGGTCAGGGATCAAGAAGAAGTACAAATGCGGAACGAGTAGGAGAGGTTATAAATAAGCGGTATCTCCGGATACCAAAAGCTGCTTAGAGTCTCGGTAAGCAGCCTCAGGGACACAGCAGCAATTAAGTTTTCAAATGAAAAGGAAAAGATAGCTGCCGGCGATCGACAGCAGGCGATCGGACCCCTGTTGCATTGACGCCAAAAATAGCTAATCCTAAAATAGGCAAGTTTTCAAGCTTCTTGTTTATATCTACCAAAATTATGGGGTGAGAGCCTCGCCCATAAGCGAGCGAATTTAATTAATCTTAAGAAACCCCTTGAGGATTTGTAGGGCGGCTGTATACTAAGTCAAGGAGGTTAAGCAAGTGTTTAATTTGACGTTTGAATTTAAGTTGAAGCCCACAGCGACACAGATAGCAGTTTTTGAAGACTGGCTAGAACAGTGCCGCAAGGTGTACAACTCGGCCTTGAAAGAGCGCAAAGACTGGTACAACTCACGCAAATGTCAAATTAACTCTTGCTCCAAAAGCTCCGAGTACAATATTCCTGCTGACGGGCCCTTACCGACCTATTCAAGTCAGTGCAAGGCTTTAACAACATACAGGAAAACCAGCCCCGCACTGCTGCGAGTAAACGCGACCCTACTGCAACAAACCCGTTTGAGGTTGGAAAAAAGTTTCGTCACTATGTGGGAGCAAAGCCACGGGTTCCCTCGGTTCAAAAAACAGGGAACTCTGAGGTCTTTCAACGAACCGCAGTTGGGTGTAACTTTCCCTCAAGGCAACCGATTTAAACTGCCTGTAATTGGCTGCATAAAGTTTTGGCAGGATCGTCCCATCCCCCAGGGCGCAATCGTCAAACAAGCTCGCCTAGTTAGACGGTCTCCTGGCTGGTACATAATGTTGACATTATTGCAATGGGATGTCTCGATTCCCGATACTATTCCTCACGGAAATCCCGTAGGAATGGATGTAGGGTTGACTAATTTTATTGCAACTTCTAACGGACTTTTAATTAAAAGAACGAGTTTTTGGGCTGAGGCAGAACACAAGCTTAAATTGCTGCAACAGCGCGTTAATCGGAAAAAAATCGTCTCGAACGGAAAATATCTGCGGAAAAAGTCGCATTGCTGCATGAATATGTTGCCAACTGCCGAAAAGATTGGCATCCCAAGTTGTCACATCAAATCTGTGATGACGCGGGTATGGTGTTTGTCGAAGACTTTAATTTGGTCGGGCCCAAAGCGGCGATGTTAGGTAAGCACTACTTAGATGCTGGGTTTGGGCAATTCTTCAACAGATTGGAGCAAACTTGCTTCAAGCGCGGTGCATATTTCCAGAAAGTAGATGCCAAAAATCCGAGCGAAATCTGCCCCAATTGCCTTAAGGAAACAGGCAAAAAAGAGTTGTCAGAACGAGTCCATTCGTGTCACCATTGCGCCTATACAACCGACAGAGATGTCGCAGCCGCACAAGTAGTTCTCAAGGGAGGGCTTGCAGCCGTAGGGCATACCGCCTGTGATGCTTGCCTGCAAGTAAATTCATGGGAATCCCTGCGCAGCAAGAATCCCCACGCCTTTAGGCCCGGGAGTGTCAAAATCAAAACATTAAAATCAATTCAGAGGCGGTAGGAGTTTTGCTAATGAGTAAGCGTTCTTCGGTTGAATCCCCAAATCATCAATCCTCTTCAACCCCAATCAAGCCTGCTTTGCAAGCAGTCCTGGGGAGTCTGGATGTAAACCTAGAAGCAGAACTGACAAAATACAGAAGGCACAGGCGGCGCGCCGAACAGTGGGTGTCCCCATCAGTTCGTACCGGCAAGCAAACAGCCACAAGTGAGCAACAGCTAGCCCAAAATTTGCCGCAGGCGGCAGAGGAAACCCAGCAGCCGCTATCCCTGCCCCTATCCCTTGCCGGCCTCCAGGGCGATGCCCCCCTAGCAACTACCAGGGGCGGCACAAAATTATCTAGCAGTGCCTTCGCACCCAACAAGTATCTCGAATCAAGCGAAAAACTGATCGAAAGTTTGGATGACTCAAAAGCCGAGCCTGCGGTCGAACGCAGTTTAGCCGCGAGTCTGTTAACTCCCTTGGGACTGAGTTCGATGCTGCTATTTCTGCTGTCTTGCACAGCTTTGGGCTACGCAGTCATGCACCCGTCAAGTCTGGCTAAGATGGCCGGGCTGAACCGTTTGGTCGCACGCAGCGCACCCTCTCCAAGCGACAGTCCCGCCTCTGGTGCCACCTCAGATACCCGCACCAAGGAACTGCCGAAAGCTCCCAATCTGGTATCCAAGGAATTTGTCGAGCTAGATTTGAGCACTCTCAGCAATGTCAAGCCGACAGCCAGCCCGATTCCTTCCCCCTCGCCAAAAGCATCAATCCCGCCCACTCCGGCAGCGCCTCCGGGTCCGGGCGCGGCTGTCCCGATTCCGACAGAAGACGGCAATCCGGCCAGAGGGAGAGAAAAAGGACTCAACAATCTCAGCACAGCTTTGCTTCCCAGTCCCCGCCCCAGCGCCGCCCAGCCTGTGCCGACACTGCCGACACTGCCTCCAACACCCTCCCCAGCCCAGCCAGCCGCAGCATCGCCCGCGACAGCATCGCCCGCGACAGCATCCCCAGCGACAGCATCCCCAGCCGCCGCATCCCCAGCCGCCGCATCCCCGCTGGGAAGGCCTGCACGGGCTGCCGACGGTTTCTATTACGTTGTCACCGATTACACCGACGAAAAATCGCTGCAGATCGCCAGGGCCGCAGTTCCCGATGCCTACGTGCGGAATTTCTCAAAGGGTGTCAAGATCCAAATGGGGGCTTTGAACGATGCTGCCTCAGCAGAACTTTTGGTAAAAGAACTCCAAGAAAAAGGGGTGAAGCCGCAATACTATCAGCCCTAAATTAGGCAAAGAGTTCAACGAAATCGCCAAATACTTTGCTAAACTTACTCATAGTTAATCTTTACGGGAATCTTCCCTGTGGAAAGTTGCTGAGTTGGGAAAATTAGTTGGAGTGTTAAATAAGTCGAGGCATCGAGACTGTACCCGATCAAACACAACTTTAGGTAGGTCTAAGTATGTTTGCTATCAAACGATAACTCAAATTAAATAATAGAGAAGCGACTTTGATGGCGAAACACGCAGGATTGAGACTGGTTGTTTTTAATAGGGGATTGAGTTTTCAAGCGAGGATGTATGGCCGCGTCAAGCTTTCAGACTCGAAAGTGATTAACGAACTCAATAAAGTTTTGACCAATCACGTCAAAAAACAACCGGGATTTGCTTGGATGAATCAAGTGTCTAGCGGAGTATACCAAAAGGCATTAATTGATTTAAAGGATGCTTTTAATCGGTATCGCTCATCCAAGTGGGCCCATCCCACATTCGCTAGTCGTCGAGATGGTCAATCATTTACAGTAGATTCGTCAAAGCCAAAGGTTGTACTGAATGCTGGGAATAGGATTAAGATTCCTACATTAGGGACATTCCAAGGTCATGAACCACTGGAATGTGGTGAAAGTTTCCCAGACTTTTACCTTATCAAAAGAAGGAAGTCGTTGGGAAAGTCTCATTCTGCGTTGAGGCGGCGCACTTGTTAGTCCAATAAACCCAAGAATCAGTAGGTATTGACCTAGGAATTAAAGCCTTTGCAACGATGTCAAAAAATCAAGTTTTTGATGCACTAAAACCGTTAAAGCAAGCGAAAACAAAGCTAGCAATATTACAACGTCAAGCTTCAAAACAAGTAAAAGGCTATAATAACCAGCGCAAAACCTACAATAAAATGACGCGGATGCACTCCGGGATATCTGGGATTTGTAAGGAGTTATTACACAAGTTGACAACTACCAAAGTTAAGAATTTTAAACTGATTAAGATTGAAGACTTGAAGGTGAAAGGGATGATGGCTAATCATAAACTTGGCTTGGCTATATCTGACCTGGGGTTTTATGAATTCAGGCGTCAACTTGAATATAGGTGCAAGATGTATGGAGCGAGTTTAGTGCTAGTCGATCAATGGTTCCCTAGTTCTTTGACTGGCTCAAACTGTGGTAACAAACAAGATAGGTCACGCTCGTATCAGGACTTATGATTGTCCATCCTGCGGTATGTCGATTGACCGTGAATTAAACGCCAGTATCACCATTTTGAACTGGGAACCCAGGGTTCGAGGGGGATAGCCTACTTATCTTAGGATAGCCGACAACCCAACAGCGTTGTCAGTAAACACTAATTTATCTAAAGTAACTTGGGGTAAGTTTAGATAGGTTTTATGAAGCAGAATTAAACTGATGATAGGCGAGTAGGTTGGACCGGCGGCACGAACCCTCCGTTTCGCTTCACCCAACATTTGCTCAGTTTTGATGGGTAACGCTCGCGGCTTACCCATCCTAAAAATAATCAGGACGACCTAACTTAGAGGGAATTAAAATTTCAAAATTAAAAATTAAAAAGACGATTGATGAGTTTTCATTTTTAGTTTTTAATTCTGATTTCTCTGTCTTAATTCTAAAGTTTAAAATCGGGAGACGGGCCTCATGGGATTATTCGATCGCCTTTGGCGAGTGATTCGAGCCAATATTAACAGTTTGGTCGGGGCAGCAGAAGATCCAGAAAAAATTCTGGAACAGGCTGTAATGGATATGCAGGAAGATTTAGTGCAGCTCAGACAAGCTGTGGCAGGGGCGATTGCAGCTCAAAAACGCACTGAACGCCAGTGTTCCCAAGCTGAGTCTACTGCCGCAGAATGGTACCAGCGGGCGCAGCTAGCTTTGCAAAAAGGCGAGGAAAATTTGGCGCGGGAAGCTCTGACGCGCAAGAAATCTTATCAAGAAACGGCAACGGCGATGAAAGCTAGTCTCGGACAGCAGAACGCTGTTGTGACTCAACTTAAAGAAAATATGCGGGCCCTGGAAAGTAAAATTTCCGAGGCAAAATCTAAAAAAGATATGTACATTGCCCGAGCTCGATCGGCCAAAGCCTCGGAAAGGCTTCAAGAAATGATGGGCAATCTCAATACAGGTAGCGCTTTGAGCGCGTTTGAACGGATGGAAGAGAAAGTCATGCAGCTAGAATCTCGCTCCGAAGCAATCGCAGAACTCGGAACTAACGATTTAGAAAAGAAGTTTCTCTCTCTCGAAGGTGCCGAGGATGTCGATAGCGAGTTGGCGGCGATGAAAGCACAAATGCTTCCTGGCAACAATACACCCAAATTGCCGTCGGGCGAGCCTCCTGCATCGTGAACCCCAAACAGCAGAACAATAGTTGGGACGAGCAAAAACTTCTCAACAGCCTAGCTAGAGATGGCTCGAAGCCTGTTGGGGAATTCCCGGATCGAAGTTAAACTCAATAGATATAGCCTTTCTCAAAAAGGTGAGGTACGAATTTTGACCTGGAAAGCTTGACAATACAGGGTTTCTGTATACCTCATTTATCTGAGAATCGCTATAGGTGCATGAATAAGCTTGCCTGCACCACTTACTCGATCGCTTTAAACTGGATTTATCTGTCTGCAAAAATTGCCAAAAACTAAATCGCACTAAAAATCTGGCACGAGTGAATTTCACAACTGCGGGCTAGTGCCTAAAGCCTGCTTTCCGCCTACTTCGTACACCTCACCCTGGAAAAATAGCATTATGGGATTATTTGACCGCATTAGCCGAGTCGTCAAAGCCAATCTTAACGATCTGGTCAACAAAGCTGAAGACCCGGAAAAGATTTTAGAACAGTCTGTTACGGATATGCAGGAAGACTTGGTGCAGTTGCGTCAAGCCGTTGCTAGCGCGATCGCCACTCAAAAGCGCACCCAGACTCAGTACAATCAAGCTGAGTCTCAGTCTAACCAGTGGCAGCAGCGCGCTCAGCTAGCCCTGCAAAAAGGAGACGAGACTTTGGCCCGGGAAGCGCTGGTGCGCAAAAAGTCTCACGCTGAAACGGCGGCTACCCTGAAAGCCAGTCTGGATCAGCAATCGGCTCAGGTGGAAAGTCTCAAGCGCAACTTGATCGGTTTGGAGAGCAAGATTTCCGAAGCTAAGACTAAGAAGGATATGCTCAAGGCGAGGATATCCGCTGCTAAGGCTCAGGAACAGCTCAACAATTCCATTGGCTCCCTGAATACTGGCAGTTCAATGGCAGCTTTCGATCGCATGGAAGAAAAAGTTTTGCAGATAGAAGCTCGGGCGGGAGCTTCGGCAGAACTGGCGGCCGGCGGCAGCAATTTAGAGGAACAGTTCCGCTTGCTCGAAAGCGGCGGTGATGTTGACGACGAGTTAGCTCAGATGAAAGCTCAACTGACCGGAGGTTCTGTGTCTCAAGGTCAATTGCCGGCAGCGGGTAAAACTGCTGCTCGCAGCTCGGAGTCGAGTCAGGTGATTGACGCTGAGTTGGAAGAGCTGCGATCGGAACTCAATAAAATGTAGTAATTTCTATCAAAATTTACCTATTTCTCCGATCGCAGGTTTGATAGAATGCTCCGCCGACCTACAGCGCTAGCTTGGGGAGGTCGGAGTTTTTTTCAGGAAGCATTTAATACACAAAACTTTATTTTTGTCAACTATCTTTATGTTTACTTAAGGAATTAAGTCTTTAAAAAAAGTGATAGAGTAGACCTCTTGCGAAAGTCTCAGGCGATCTCTAATTTAGTCTTTAAAGAAAGTTCATAATTATAAATACCAGCGATCAAATTAAATCTTAATCCGAAGCGCCTTCTTCGATTCCGATATCTTGATGAAAGTATTCTAAA
>NZ_JANMZH010000231.1:0-30945 GCF_031383065.1 Microcoleus sp. OTE_8_concoct_300
AATATCTCATGTAGTATTGGTTCAATTGTTTCCCATTCTGAATCCGTTAGACTGCTATAATAAGGCATGGCTGCTACTGGATAATGCTTTTACGGTCACGTTACCACAAGACCGTAAAAGATGTCAAATGGGTTCTATACCCGACTGGCAAATATACCGGGTGATTGGAAATCGCGGCTACACACACAAAACGCGCCTGCGCGGGTTCTCAAGAGGCCGCGCAGGAGGACTTCGTTTGTCTAGGCGCAGTTTAAACTGCCGTTTTTTATCCTAACAGCAACCGCCGCCGTTATAATGCCAAGTCGAATCAGTAATTAACACCTTATCGGGCATTAATCCCCCCAACTTCCCAGCAGTTTTATCGCACACCGCTGCCGGCACGCCCCGCTGCAAAACGTGACCAGCTCCGTCATCAAATAGCTCTTCCATACCCCGATAAATCGCCGTCTTGCCAGTGAAAATGCAAGCTCCATCATCGGGGACATCCACTTTGAAAGACACGGAATCCAGGCTGTCTAACAGCAAATCCGCATCCAATTGATAATTGTGTTTATCCAGCAATCGGTAAGGCCTTCTCGCTCGCACTTCCACTTGCCCAAAACCTACGTCTACAAGGTGTTGAACGTATTCTGGGTATGTCAGAGCGCCGGACAAACACAGCGCGCGCAAGCGCTCGTCTTGCTTCAAATGCTGCGGAATGGGTTGAGTTGCGATCGGATCGCTCATCAACAACCGACCACCCGGTTTTAACACCCGATAAGCCTCTTTTAATGCTTTAGCTAAATCCGCAGGTTCAAAGATATTAAATAAGCAATTTTGTGCGACAACATCTACAGAAGCATCCGGCACCGGCAACGCAAAAGCATTGCCTTCACAAATTTCCACAAAACTCGCATCAAACCAATCATTTTCGTGGGCTGCCATTTGCAAGTTTCGTGCAGCGGCGTCTCGCATTTCTGGAACCGGATCGACGGCAATAATCGCTCCTTGGTGTCTAGAAAAATATGCAAATTGTAGTGCTTCTAAGCCGCCGCCGACGCCTACATAAAGGACGACTGGATTGCCGACAAGTTCGGTGGCGTGAACGGTTGTGCCGCAGCCGTAATTCATTTCTTGCATTTGTTGGGGAATTTTTAATCCTGGCAATTGCAAGGGACTGCTTTGGACGCAGCAAAGTCCGAGTTGGGGGGTTTGGGCAACATCGCTGTAGAATTTGGCTGCTGTTTCGAGGTAGGTCATTTTTTAGTGTCCTAATTTTTGATTTCTGACCGCAGATGTAGGCGGATAGACGCGGATGAACGCAGATGGATGCAGAATGTTTTTGTTAGGTGGCAAATTCGACTTTTTGTTCGGATTTTGGCTGATTTTCGGGTTGGGAAACTGTTGGTTCGGGAGCTGTTTCGAGGTAGGTCATTTTTGGGTGTCCTGATTTTTGATTTTTGACCGCAGATGTAGGCGGGTTTACGCGGATGAACGCAGATGAATGCAGAATGTTTTTGTTAGGTGGCAAATTCGACTTTTTGTTCGGATTTTGGCTGATTTTCGGGTTGGGAAACTGTTGGTTCGGGAGCTGCTAATTCGGTGGTTTGCTGGCTAGGAGTTTCAGTGGCAATTGGTGGCGTTGGCGGTACAAGATTGGGAGGCTTTTCTGGTATCGCAGGAGCGACTACTTTTGGTACTGGAGCTTTTCCTGTTATTTCTGGCAGGGTTGGCGGCTCTGAAGGAGTAGCAGGTTCGGGATCTAGATGCAAAAAGTTGCGGAACCGATTGTAGTATCCTTTATATTCCTGTTTCTTTGTTTGGGGGGATGCTGTTGGTGTCGGTTCTATTATTTTAACTGGAGCCACAATTTTCGTGGTTTCTAACTGTGGAGTTGCTGTCGCCGTCGGTTCTATTACTTGAACGGGAGCCACAATTTTTGGGGTTTCTACCTGTGGAGTTGCTGTCGCCGTCGGTTCTATTACTTGAATGGGAGCCACAATTTTTGGGGTTTCGAGTTGGGGGGTTGCTGTGGGTGTCGGTTCTATTACTTGAACGGGAGCAACTTCGGGACTAACTGTTGGCTCTAAGCTGGGTTGGGTAACTGGGGTTTCTGGAACTCCAGGTGTGGCCTCGGTAACAGGTGTTTTTTCTAATGCAGGTGTGGGTTTTGGTTCGGGGGTTGGCGTTGGTGTGGGAGCGGGGGCTTGGTAGGTGCGATCGACTATACCGCGAGCTTCTGCTGCTGTTAGTTCGCCCCGCACTAATTTTGAAAGAGTATCTTGGCCGAGCGGTTGGTAATTTATCAGTCTGACTGTATTATTAAAGGCGTTTTTGACGATATTTCCCTGTTCGTCGATTAATTCTAGTTTTACCCAGTTTTTCCCTGGTTTGAATCCTTTAAGATATATAGGTTGCCACTGGTCGATCGCAAAGCTTTCGCCGTTGACTGTGGCTCGAATTTTCCAATCGAGTATTTCATCTTGGGAATTTTGTTGGGCTACTTGGTGCGGGGGGGCATTTGTCAAGTAAAAGTCGAGCAGGATGGGTTGTTCCCCGTAGCTGCCTTGGGGGCTGTTGTACGTTAATAGGGGCAATGTTCGATCGGGATTGTTGTCGTCTGTTTTGGTAAAAATGTGAAAGGTGGTTTGGGCGGCGGCACCTTCGTTTTTAAAGCTTTCTTCCCAAGGGCGAGCGGCGAACACCTGCAGGGTATGGGTTCCTGGTTCTAAGTCGGAGAGTGTTAAAGGTTGGTTGATGTCGTAAACTGCTGCATAAGGTTGGTTGTCTAATAAAACTTGCAGATGGGGACCTAAACCCAAGTTTGCATCTTTGAAAATGGGCAAGCCTTTAACTTGGAACTGAACAGACACATCTATATCCTGAAGCACTTCGTCAGGTAATGGATACAAAATACTAATTTGAGGCTGGTAGATTTCTAGAGCCTTACGCAGTTTTTGAATGGCTTCTGGGGGAGAAACCTCTGAAATTCTATTTACCAGGGCGGGCTCAGAGCCGCTCTTGTTCCCTGATTTGGGCAATTCGGGATGGCCCGCGCCACAACTTGCTAAACCCAAAATTAATACTGCTGCTGTGAACAATGCCAGCAGCCTGCCCGCAACCGTTCTGTGCCAATTGATCCCTATCACGCAACCATACTCCTAGAAGCCTTCTCATAGGGAACTATAGCCCAAAACTGAATTGAGTATTGGGGAATTGCCGATCGGGCTTTCGCCAGACCCGTAGAAGCCCTGATTGAGGCCCAGCGCGCAACTACTCTTCTGGGACTCATAAATCCCGCAGCCGTTTTCCGCAACATCTCTCTACAAATGAGTATTCCTCGATTACCTTATCTTTGAGTTTTGTAAAGTTAATGGCAATACCCCTTGACTTTTTCAAGGGTATGTGGAAATTAAAAGGGTTATTACATCAAGAAGAGAGGCTTTTTTAAGTATTGTTAACAAGCGATTAATACTTCTCTAGCAAGCTTATAATTCATAAAACTCCCTCAAAAGGAGCAGCCGTATCAAGCCTAAATCAGGAACGCGATCGGCGGCTCCAGATAGCGAGAAGAGTTGGCAGTACCCAGGGACATTGTTAGCGACACTGGGGAACTGGCTTCTTCAAAGAAGTAAAATGCTTGGGTAGACGATGCACCTGCGTCTAACTCTGCAAAGAGTGAAGTGCAAGCAGTGTCGGGTTTCCCGAGAATCCCCCGCCTAATAAAGCGCGGGGAGTGTCAGGTACAGTATTCAGTTCTCGTTCCTTGTCTTACCGAGAGGAGAGTCTTCATGACCATTAGTCCTCCAGAGCGAGAGGCAAAAGTTAGGGTAGTAGTCGATAAGAATCCGGTTCCAACTTCTTTCGAGAAGTGGTCAAAACCAGGTCATTTCGATCGCACTCTAGCTAAAGGGCCAAAAACCACCACTTGGATTTGGAACCTCCACGCTAACGCTCACGACTTTGACAGTCATACAAGTGACTTAGAAGACGTTTCGCGCAAAATCTTTAGCGCTCACTTCGGCCACTTGGCAGTAATCTTCGTATGGTTGAGTGGCGCATATTTCCACGGCGCTAAATTTTCAAATTACGAAGCTTGGCTGACAAATCCTACAGCCATCAAGCCCAGCGCTCAAGTGGTCTGGCCGATTTTTGGTCAAGAAATTTTAAATGCAGATGTAGGCGGCGGGTTTCACGGGATTCAGATCACCTCTGGTCTATTCCAACTGTGGCGCGCCAACGGCATCACTAACTCATACCAGCTATATTGCACTGCGATCGGCGCCTTGGTAATGGCAGCTTTGATGCTGTTTGCCGGTTGGTTCCACTATCACGTCCGCGCTCCGAAACTGGAATGGTTCCAGAACGTGGAATCGATGATGAACCACCACTTGGCAGTTTTGTTAGGCTGCGGCTGCTTGGGCTTCGCAGGACAGCAAATTCACGTGGCGCTGCCGATAAATGCTTGCATGGACGCGATCGATGCAGGTTCACCGTTGACAGTAGGTGGCAAACTGATTAAAACAGTTGCCGATATCCCACTGCCACATGAGTGGCTTTTCAACGCGGGCTTGATGGCAGACATCTACCCAAGCTTTGCTCAAGGTCTAACCCCCTTCTTCACCCTTAACTGGGGCGCTTACACAGACTTCCTGACCTTCAAAGGCGGTCTGAACCCGACGACGGGCGGTCTGTGGCTGACTGATACAGCACACCATCACTTAGCTTTGGCAGTGCTGTTCATCGTTGCTGGTCATATGTACCGCACGAACTGGGGCATCGGCCACAGCATGAAAGAAATCCTAGAGAACCACAAAGGCCCCTTCACTGGTGAAGGTCACAAAGGTCTCTACGAAATTCTGACTACTTCTTGGCACGCCCAACTGGCCATTAACTTGGCAATGCTGGGCTCTGTGACCATCATCGTGGCTCACCATATGTACGCGATGCCTCCGTATCCGTACATCGCGACCGACTACCCAACTCAGCTATCCCTGTTCACCCACCACATGTGGATCGGCGGATTCCTGATTGTTGGAGCAGCCGCTCACGGAGCAATCTTCATGGTTCGGGACTACGAACCGAGCGGCAACGTCAATAACCTGCTCGATCGCGTGATCCGTCATAGAGATGCGATCATTTCCCACCTGAACTGGGTTTGTATATTCTTGGGCTTCCACAGCTTCGGTTTGTACGTTCACAACGACACGATGCGGGCTTTCGGTCGTCCTCAAGATTTGTTCTCGGATACCGGGATTCAGTTGCGTCCGATATTTGCGCAGTGGATCCAAAACATCCACACCTTGGCTCCGGGCACAACAGCGCCTAATGCTATGGAAGTCGTCAGCCACGCTTTTGGCGGCGGTGCAGTAGTAGTCGCCGGCAAAGTAGCGATGATGCCGATTGAGTTGGGTACGGCGGATTTCATGATCCACCACATCCACGCTTTCACCATTCACGTTACAGTCCTGATTCTCTTGAAGGGCGTGTTGTTTGCACGCAGTTCTCGCTTGATTCCTGACAAAGGCAACTTGGGTTTCCGGTTCCCTTGCGACGGCCCCGGCCGTGGCGGCACCTGCCAAGTTTCAGGTTGGGATCACGTGTTCCTCGGCCTGTTCTGGATGTACAACAGCATCTCGATCGTGATTTTCCACTTTAGCTGGAAAATGCAGTCGGACGTGTGGGGAACAGTAGCGCCAGACGGCACAATTTCTCACATTACCGGCGGCAACTTCGCACAAAGTGCGATCACGATTAACGGCTGGCTGCGGGACTTCTTGTGGGCGCAAGCTTCTCAGGTAATTCAGTCCTACGGTACGGCACTGTCGGCCTACGGTCTGATGTTCCTAGCGGGACACTTTGTGTTCGCCTTCAGCTTGATGTTCCTGTTCAGCGGCCGCGGCTACTGGCAAGAACTGATTGAATCCATTGTTTGGGCTCACAACAAGCTTAAGGTAGCTCCCTCGATTCAGCCTCGCGCCCTGAGCATTATTCAGGGTCGGGCTGTGGGTGTAGCTCACTACCTCCTAGGAGGAATTGTCACTACGTGGGCATTTTTCCTAGCGCGAATCATTTCGGTAGGGTAAACTACCCCTAGGTTTTGGATTCGGGATTTGGGAGGAATCTCAAACTCTGAATCCAAACTCCGAACCGAATCCCTTCAATTTTGTTCAGGATTCAGGATTAATCAAGGCTTATGGCAACGAAATTTCCAAAATTTAGCCAAGACCTTGCCCAAGACCCGACCACACGGCGGATCTGGTACGGGATTGCCACAGCGCACGACTTTGAAAGCCACGACGGCATGACCGAAGAAAATCTTTACCAAAAGATTTTTGCTTCTCACTTCGGCCACGTAGCAATCATTTTCTTGTGGACATCGGGCAGCCTGTTCCACGTAGCATGGCAAGGTAACTTTGAACAGTGGATTAAAGACCCCCTAAACGTCCGCCCGATCGCTCACGCGATTTGGGACCCGCAATTCGGCGCTCCAGCAGTAGAAGCTTTCACTCAAGGGGGCGCTTCTAACCCAGTGGATATCTCTTACTCCGGTGTCTACCATTGGTGGTTCACTCAAGGGATTCGGACAAATGCCGACCTGTATCAAGGAGCTATCTTCTTGTTACTGCTGGCCGCTGTCTTCCTGTTCGCAGGTTGGTTGCACCTCCAACCCAAGTACCGCCCCAGCTTGTCTTGGTTCAAAAATGCTGAATCTCGCCTCAACCACCACTTGGCTGGTTTGTTCGGTGTCAGCTCTTTGGCTTGGACTGGTCACATGGTTCACGTTGCTATCCCCGAATCTCGCGGACAGCACGTAGGTTGGGAAAACTTCCTGTCAACCCCGCCTCACCCGGCTGGTTTGGGTCCGTTCTTCAGTGGTAACTGGGGCGTATACGCCGAGAATCCAGATGCAGCGAACCATGTCTTCGGTACTTCCGAAGGCGCGGGAACCGCAATTCTGACTTTCTTGGGTGGCTTCCACCCTCAAACAGAATCCCTGTGGCTGACAGACATCGCTCACCACCACTTGGCGATCGCAGTTCTGTTTATCGTTGCCGGTCATATGTACCGGACTAACTTCGGTATCGGTCACAGCATCAAAGAGATGTTGGATTCTAAGGCTGGTTTGATCGGCGGCAAGAGTGAAGGGCAGTTCAACTTGCCTCACCAAGGCTTGTATGAAACCTACAACAACTCGCTGCACTTCCAACTGGCATTTCACCTCGCTGCTTTGGGCGTAATTACCTCCCTGGTAGCACAGCATATGTACGCGATGCCTCCCTACGCTTTCATAGCTAAGGACTTCACGACTCAGGCTGCGCTGTATACGCACCACCAGTACATTGCTGGATTCATCATGGTCGGCGCTTTCGCCCACGGAGCTATCTTCTTGGTGCGGGACTACGATCCTGAAGCAAATAAAGGCAATGTGCTCGATCGGGTGTTGCAGCACAAAGAAGCGATTATCTCTCACTTGAGCTGGGTGTCGCTGTTCTTGGGCTTCCACACTCTGGGACTGTACGTTCACAATGACGTTGTAGTTGCTTTTGGTACTCCTGAAAAGCAAATCTTGATTGAACCAGTGTTCGCACAGTTCATCCAAGCTGCTCACGGAAAAGCTCTCTACGGCATGGACGTGCTGTTGTCTAACCCTGACAGCATTGCTTCTACCGCTTGGCCGAACTACGGCAACGTATGGCTCCCAGGCTGGTTGGACGCGATTAACAGCGGTACTAATTCTCTGTTCTTGGCGATCGGACCTGGCGATTTCTTGGTTCACCACGCGATCGCACTAGGCTTGCACACCACCACCTTGATCTTGGTCAAGGGCGCTCTGGATGCACGCGGTACTAAGCTGATGCCGGACAAGAAAGACTTCGGTTATGCTTTCCCTTGCGACGGCCCGGGCCGTGGCGGTACTTGCGACATCTCTGCTTGGGACTCTTTCTTCCTGGCTATGTTCTGGATGCTCAACACCCTGGGCTGGGTAACTTTCTACTGGCACTGGAAGCATCTGGGCATCTGGCAAGGTAATGTGGCTCAGTTCAATGAGTCTTCTACCTACCTGATGGGCTGGTTCCGCGATTACCTCTGGCTGTATTCTTCTCAGTTGATCAACGGTTACAACCCGTATGGTACTAACAACTTGTCTGTCTGGGCTTGGATGTTCTTATTCGGACACCTTGTTTGGGCAACTGGTTTCATGTTCCTGATCTCTTGGAGAGGTTACTGGCAAGAGTTGATCGAGACTTTGGTTTGGGCTCACGAGCGCACTCCTTTGGCTAACTTGGTTCGCTGGAAAGACAAGCCTGTTGCTTTGTCCATCGTCCAAGGTCGTGTTGTTGGTCTGGCTCACTTTACTGTGGGATACGTCCTCACTTACGCGGCCTTTGTAATTGCCTCGACGGCCGGGAAATTCGGGTAACTCTGAACTCTGGTTTCTAGGTAATTAAATGAAATCCCCTGCCTTCGGGCGGGGGATTTTTTGGTATTTTGGTTGATGGAAAGGACAGGAGCAAGTTTGTATGGCAGGGCTTGTTCACTCAGACTAAAGAAACCGGGTTTTTTACCAAATCTGCGGACTGCAATGAGTCTTTTCGTAAAAAACCCGGTTTCTGGGCCCATGCGTAAGTCCTAATACACTCTGCGTTGCGGCGGATTGCTGAGGCTGAGCCAGTCTCCTCTGCTGTGCTGGATTTAGTGTATGGGAACATTGAGCAAGGACAAGCTGCGCTTGATGCGTCAAACTAGAGATATATAGAAGAAACCCGGTTTTTGACCTCGACGCGGCTAAGTTCCATCATAAAAACCTCATTAATACTGCCATGACAGGATTTGAAGCCTTTGCTCCCATTGCTATAAGTTGTGTTAGCGGTATCGCCCTCCCCATTTTCCAGTCAATCTATGGAAGCGGTATCAAGCTTTTCGGTTTGATCGGCAAAAAGCTAGATGATGAAACTAAACGGGGAATTTACACGGCATCGGGGGAATACGGCAAACGCTACTTCAAGCGTCACGGCATTCTGAAAGCATTGGGAATGCGGGAGGCTGTGCCATTAGAATCGGTTTATACTGCTTTGCAGTTTTTGGATGAGCAAGCAATCCGCAGTTTTGAATCTATCCAAAAGTTAGAGGAAGCTTACCGCGAAGCGAAACAGCGAACTTTTCAGCAGCAAAAATGCCAGAAGCAATCAGGGCTAAAAATTGCTAATCAGAAGCAATATTTGATGGTTTTAGGGCAGCCGGGAGCGGGTAAATCTACATTTTTGCGAAAAATGGGACTCGAAGCACTGAAGGGCAAAAAAGGCGGATATCAGCAAAATTGTATTCCCGTTTTTCTCGAACTTAAAAGCTTTACATCTAGCCAGATAGACATAGAAAAATTAATTGTTGAAGAGTTTAGCATTTGTGGCTTTCCCTCTTCTGAGCAATTTATCGCTAAGGCATTAGAGCAGGGAAAGCTGTTAATCTTGCTGGATGGATTGGATGAAGTGCCGACAGTCAACACAAATGAAGTCATTAGTAAAATTCAAAATTTTGTTGACCGCTATGATAAAAATAGCTTCATTGTCTCTTGTCGCACAGCCGCTTATAGAAACAACTTTCAACGCTTTACGGATGTAAAAATTGCCGACTTTGACGATACTCAAATTGAGCAATTTATTGGTAACTGGTTTCAGTCTGAGGTTGATAAACAAGCGGGAACGGCTCAAAAATGTTGGGAGTTATTGCAAAAGCCAGAATATGCAGCAGCTAAAGAGTTAGCCCACACGCCATTATTGCTAACTTTCCTCTGCCTGACTTACGATCGTTCGCAAAACTTTCCGAATAATCGCAGTGTTCTTTACAAAAAGGCTTTGCGGATTTTGTTGGAAGAATGGGCGGCGGAAAAGCGGATTCAGAAAGAGGAAATTTATCAAGGACTCAGCACGGAGTTAGAGGGGAGTTTGTTATCGGAGATTGCTTATACTGGTTTTGAGACTGATAAGCTGTTTTTTTCGCAGCGAGAAGTGGTTGAGGAAATCAAAACTTTTTTAGCAACTAATTTGAATGTACCGAAGCATTTAGACGGTGAGGCGGTTCTGAATGCGATTGCTGTTCAACAGGGGATTTTGGTAGAACGAGCTGAGGATGTGTTCTCGTTTTCGCATTTGACGCTTCAGGAATATCTCACGGCGCAATATATTGCTGATAATAATAATTTAATTGAGCAGTTAGTTACCAGCCATCTTTCCGATCCACGCTGGCGAGAGGTGTTTTTGTTGGTAGCGGGGTTGGTGCGTTCAAAAAATGGGGCTGATGACTTGCTGCTGTTAATGGAAAAAGAGGCTCAAAAGTACATTAACACGCCGAAGTTGCAAGAGCTATTGCAATGGGCAGATGCAGCGACTAAGGACTCCGAAGGTGATTTTAAGCCTGTGGGTAAACGTGCTGCGGCGATCGTCTACGCCAACGCCAACGCCAACGCCAACGCCTACGCCTACGACATCGCCATCGCCATCGCCTACGCCAACGCCAACGCCTACGACATCGCCAACGCCTACGCCATCGCCAACGCCAACGCCTACGCCAACGCCAACACCTCCCTCAATCTCAAGACCAACGCCTACCTCAGCCTCATCGCCCGTGCCGAAGAATTTCAAAAAATCAAAATCTTCAAGGATGTGAATTGGACTGAACTGATTGCTCAACTGACAGCACTCAAAGATCGATTTGCTGAAGCTAACCAATCCGACCAAATAGACTTAGCATTTTTAGATTGCCTTTTAGATACCTGGTGTAACGCACTCCATCTCAATAGAGAAATAGTCAAATTATCTCAGGAAGAAGCACAGGCGCTGAGAGATTATTTATATGCCAATAATTTGAGTATTGAATGCAAAGAAGCAGCAGTGAGAATATCAGCAAAAACCTGGGAAGAAATAGAATCGCGGATGTTGGTAGTTCCAGAGAATTCTACCCTTTGAGATTCTAGATACGGTTCTGGACGCACTCCGACTCCTCGAAACCGGGTTTTTTTCCTAATCTGCTGGTTGCAACGCCTCTTTTCGTAAAAACCCGGTTTCTGGACGCCCATGTGTAATATCAATTCCGGTTGCATTGGAATGATTAAACCGCAGAGAACGCAGAGAACGCAGAGGAAGAGAACAGAGAGATGAATAATTCCGATGAAGGGCGGATTTGATAGGACTGATTCAATCAGGGTTTGACCTGGTTTTCTTCAGCTTCAAATCTCGCCATTTACCTGCATCTGATGCACCTTATCTGCCAACTCTTGGCGGCTTTCCTTGTCGAGTGCATCAATTGCCAGCATTCCCAAGTACACGACTTCCTTCTGGGTTAGTCTGGTCGCTAGCGCTTGTTTTTGAATGACTTCCTTGATCGCGGAACTGACCGCGATCGCAGTATTAGTTTTAGCCACGAAGAATAATCAACTATTAATAACAACTTTCCTTGATCTTACCATCCTCAGTTCGATTAAGTACAATAATGTTTGACTAAGTACAGTTAATCATGCTATAGTGTAAAAAATACAAAAAAGCGATCGCCCCGGGTGTAGACAACTTAAGGTCGATCGACCTATTCCTCCAAAACCTCAACCAAATCCTCAATCATCACATCAAAAGTCCGAGCTAACTTCCGCAGGCAAGTAAAGTCAACCATTGCCATTTCAGGACGACGAGCATAGCTTCGGACAGTGCTATAAATTACCCCGGAACGATCGGATACTTCCTTAAGCGTCCAGCCCTTCTCCGCCGCTAGTTCCCGAATTTTTAGCCTAACTAAACCCATGCTTGACAGTTGATGCAATTGCGTCGTACAATTTTATATGTAAAGAGCGATCGCCCCCCGGCCTGGAAAACTAAAGGGCGATAGCCTTTAAAACTTAAATAGACAGTTACTAGCTGTCTGAGTAACCATGATAGCAGCATTTGGGCTAAAATCAAGCACCCTCGTTTGCTCTAAAATTATCCACAAGTCCCCAGTCCTTCATCCGCTGGCAAGATTTGTCACAGAAGAAACTGTTGCACTGCTGTTCAATATCTCAACAGACCAGATTTACCGGATCGAATGCTGTCGCTACATGGCCTACGTCCACGCCAAAGGCATCAGTCGCTTTGTCAGTTATGCCGATTTTCCGCCAATTTTAGAAGTAGAATTGCCGAAACTTCAAGACTTTTTTGGCAGATGGTACAAACGCTGGAAAGGCAAAAAAGCACCTGATTTTTGGACACAGTTTTATATACATCAATTCAAATACGCTACTACTGCGGATAAACAGCTTGCATGGGGCCTCTTGGTAGCTGCCGTCAAATCCCTGTTCTATGAAACAGCTTTGCAACAACTGCGAGATGCTTATTTATAGGAAAAATATAGGCGGCAAAATTTTTGAATATGCGATCGCCCCTAACCTCATTTCACCAAAAGTGCGAGATCCCTTTTTCCCTCAAATCTCCCCATTCACCTGCATCAGATGCACCCGATCGGGCAATTCTTGCCAGCGCTTTTCCTCTAGCTTGTCAATCGCCAGCATCCCGAGATAGATAATTTCCTTCAGCGTTAGTCGGGTTGCTACCGCCTTTTTCTGCACAAGTTCCTTATGGGGCTGACTCCAATGGCCGTAATGGCTCTGGTCACAAAACTAAGCGGAGATTAAGAACTTCGATTAAATCTTAGCACTTTTCACCTGAGCTTTTAGCTGCGATGCAACTTGTTTAACCGCGTTTTGACAAGACGCAACACAATGTGAAGGCAATATCTCACAAAATGCTGACTTATCTAAGAAATATTACAAAATCTACCCTAAGATAGTTTGATGCTAAAGTTATTAAGTGCTGTGACGAGTGATCGCTCTTTCCCATCGCCTCTTTACGATCGCCTCTTTCCCATCGCACAGAGCGAAAAACTAAGTTTAGTTGGGCTTATACTTCGCCTTCCGGCTTCTTAAGCCTATGTATCTGTAAATGACTTAGTGCCGAAGATTCAATTAACTCTATTACCATCACAATTGGAGATTTTCAATGAAACTCAGTAAATCTTTGGCAATGTTGTTGACATTAATTTGTATCACAGTCATAGCTGTGACTACTTTCAGATTAAGCCCTAGTTTCGCTCGTTCAACGCCGGCGATGTCAGCACAAGAATCACCAGAAAAAGTAACTACAGATCTGATTGCACAAGGTTCTTCAGGAAATACTCTCTACACTAAGTTAGGAGGCTACAACGGGATCGCAAAAGTCATTGATACTTCACTCGGTATCATATTAGTTGACCCAGTAATTGGTAAATACTTTATTGGCTTGGGCACAAACTCAAAACAGAAGCTGCGTCAGTTGTTAGTGGATCAATTCTGCCAAGCGGCAGGGGGGCCTTGTGTTTATACAGGGCGGACTATGAAGCTTTCCCATAGTGGAATGGATGGAGGTCTCTCGGACAATGAATTTAACGCTTTTGCTAATGATGTGTCCCAAGCTCTCACTCAAAATAGCGTCAATCCATCAGCCAAAGCCGATGTCCTGGCATTTGTTGAGAGTCTCAGAAGCAAGATTGTCGAAAATTAATATGAAACGCTCCAATCTCATCCTGCTTTCGGTGGCATTTCTGCTACTGTCAGGAATGGTAACGGCCGACTCCGCCCATGCACAACCGTCAGAGCCAACCACCGAGATGAAAATTCCAGTATCCCCAATGCCGAGGCAGTCTTCTGAGCGCTTTTCCATGCCTGCTACTTTTGCTCCACCCGATTCTCAATCCAACGATCGACCTTTGTGTTTTTATCAGCGCTCGGATACCACGATAGTTGATTTGAGCAAACTGTGTGGGGCTAAGAGCAACGAAACGGGTAGAAATGCTAAATTGGAGAATGCTCCGGTTGACAAGGGCAGCACCCCCATTTATTGGTAGAAAAATCAGAATTTGGAGCGGTACACGGGTTCCAGAGGATCGCCCTTACCTTACCTCACCCGAAGTCCGCGCAAGCGTTGCTATCCCGAACGCCCGTGCCTTCGGTTCGGGTAGGGATTCCCCCTTTTCCCCTCAAATCTCCCCATTCACCTGCATCTGATGTACCTGATCAGCCAACTCTTGCAAGCGCTTTTCGTCTAACTCGTCCATCGCCAGCATCCCGACATAGATAATTTCCTTCAGCGTTAGTCGGGTTGCTAGCGCCTTTTTCTGCACAAGATCCTTGATAATTGGGCTGACTCCAATGGCGGTACTGGCTCTAGTCACAAAGGTAACGGGAGATTAACAACTTTGACTAAATCTTAGCACCTTTAAGCTGAGCTTTTAGCTGCGCTATAAAGCGTTTAAACGCGTTTTGACAAGACGAAACACTAGGGTTTATAGTATAAATTTGGAAAGGCCGATCGCGCCTCAAGATTTTGGCAGATGGTACAAACGCTGGAAAAGCAAGCAAGCACCAGCATTTTGGACGAAATTCTACACGTACAAGTTCAAAAAAGCTGTTTCAGTTGACAGCTTGCTGCAGTGGGGCCTCTTGGTAGCTACAGTTAAATCGGCAATTTCTGGGGCGGCGCTGCAACAGCTACGAGAGGTCTATGCCCAAGAAAAAGATTTGATGCAGAAATTTTAAAGTGCGATCGACTTAATCCTACTTGAACTTTTAATTAAATTTTAAAACACTTCATCCTCGATTCCCAGCCACCATTCCCCCAGATTCATTAAATCTTTGTGAATGTCTGTAAGTTCTGTCATATACTCTTCAGCAGAAATCTCCGATCGCCTTTCTTGCAATTTTTTTAGTCGCAGTTGCACCAACAGCCAAGGTTTGGAAATCCCGTTTTTTGCTTCGATATATTTGGCTAGATCTTTGCTGTCCATAGTTATTGGTTATTTATTATTGGTTATATCATTTCTGGTTGTATCGGAATGATTAAACCGCAGAGAACGCAGAGAACGCAGAGAATTCAGAGGAAAAGAAGAGAGAGAGATGAATAATTACGAGGTCAACACGCTTAATATTATAGGACTTGTAAAACGGCTTAAAAAAGCTCTCATTTTTCCCAGTCGGTTTCAACTGAGATCTTGCACCGTTCTCAAGAACGGGCTCTTCGGCCCGTTCCACAAAACTCAATTTGATTGTGGAACGGGCCGAAGAACCCGTTCCTAAATAGGTAATTGACAATGGTGCAAGATGTTAATTTCAACCGACTTGAGCTTTGAGCCAGGGGTTGAAACCCCTGGCGGACTAACGGACTGGCGGACTTGGAAGCTAAGATGCCTCCGGCAAACATCCTTTACCTATAATCCGAAGTCTGAATATTATTCAACTTCGCAGCATATTTCATGCCGTATTCCGGGCGACAGAAGCGATCGAGCTGAGCCTCAAAGAAAGCCCGATTTGCCTTCAAATGCTTGGGATTCGGGTCATCTAAAGGATACAAAAGAGCAGTCCGCAAAGCTTGAATCACCGCCGAAGTAACGCAGTACATCGATCGCTGAAATGTCACCCCAATTTGATTGAGGATATCATCTTCGCCGCGACAGCGCTGTTTGTAGAAATCCATCAAATAAGGCGGCAGGAAATGCAGCATATCTTGTGCTAGCAAAGTCGGCGGAATGCCCGCCGTACCTACCGGGAATTTGTCTGCATACAAAACTCCGTAGTGGAAGTCTTTTTGGTCGTCAGGAACTTCCTTCGCTTGAGCGTTGTAAGATTTGGTGCCTCGGAATGGCGAAGTGCGATAAAATACAGCTTCCACGTAAGGTAACGCTGCTTCGTAAAGCCAAGTGAAACCCTTAGATTTGGGGATGATTTCGTACTTCTCGCCGTCGATGTAAACGTGGTGGTAAATCGGGCGTCCGGCGATCGCAAATATGCCATTTACTAGGAAATCCATCGCCTGCGGGACTGTGGTAACTTTCCCTTCGTCGTACAAGTCGGAAACCTCAAAAAACACCGGCGCCATGACTTCCCAGAATAAACCGAGATTGCTGTAATAAGACATTTGGCGGCACTGTTCTAAAAACATTTCTGGAAATGCTTTGTGCAGTCCCAGCATGAATGGGTCTTTTTTGAAGTAAGCTTTAATTGCCCGATCGGCATTAGCCTTATATTCGTCACTGTCCAAATAAGGATCGAATTGATTGGTCGGCACGTACAAGCCCCGGTGCCAAAGCATTGCCCTCATGCACTCTTCCGCAAATTCCATGTTAATGCGATCGTGCCACAAATGGTGAAACAGCCGCGGCATTTTACCAGTTTCTCCCTTCTCCATGAAATCCAAAAGTTCCGGGTGAACACTTCCAGTCCCCCGCCAAACCCGCAAATCTGCACCGTCGCCTGCATAGTGATTTTGCAAGTCTAAATACTCCTGGGGCAAGAAGTATTTAAAGAAGGGAAGCGGGTGTAAAAATACTCGTTCGGCGATGTAAAGCAAATCCCGCCAGTAGAAATCCATCGGCACTGCGTAAGCTTTCCAGATAGCGATGATTTGCATCAGATTTTCCGGCGTATCAGGAATCATCGCGCCGCCAGCTTCCAGCCTGTGAATTATTTCGGCAAATTGGTGTTTGGAAGCAGGTAGTTTAGTTGCTGGTTTATTAGGGGTTTGTACCATTGTTTCTTCCTTTGATTGAGTGAAATGGAATATTTATCTACTCGTTCTACTTCCAGTCTCTATCTATTGGTGACAAATTAAGACTGAAACCATGAGAAATTTCGCTTTTACCTGAGTCTAGATCCCCCTAAATCCCCCTTAATAAGGGGGACTTTGAGAAGAATTTTGTCCCCCCCTTATTAAGGGGGGTTAGGGGGGATCTAGACTTCGACACTAACAAGAGAGACGGTCGGTTTAAGGTTAAGTTGTTACCAAGGGGCTCTGCTGGGAAATTAATTTCTTAGTCCGCGGAGGCGGACTTTGTTTGTGTAGACGCGATTTCAATCGCCGAGTTGTCCAGGGAATAACCGAGGTGTAGACGCGATTTCAAGAGCCGAGCGTTCTAGGGGATAGCTAATAGCAACTTGGGCATTTCTGTCAGCCGGAAGAGTGGCTACGATCGCATTTGTAGTAGATTCGCTCCACTTGAGCAGCCAAGCAGGTTGAATTCCCAACACAAAAATTATGCCCGCCAAAACCAGCGCCGGCATATTTTCAGCAAACGTAACTGGAGGGTAGTAAGCCGTGGCATTGTCCAACTTCCCAAAACAGGTGCGGTTGAGCAGAATCACAAAGTAAACGGCTGTTAAACCCGAAGCTAAAATGCAGAGTAAAGTTGGAATTGGAAAGATCGAGAAACTGCCTTGAAACACTAAAAATTCGGCAATAAAACCCACCAAACCGGGAATTCCGGCGCTTGCCATGCCGCCCAAAACTAACAGGGAACTGGCAGTCGGTAAACCCCGCATCGGGTTCATCAAACCGTTGAGCACGTCCAAATCCCGCGTGCCGACTTTGGTTTCGATGATGCCTACCAAATAAAACAGCAAAGCTAAAATTAAACCGTGGCTTACCATTTGCCCGACAGCGCCGATTAATGCCAGCTTCGTACCCGCAGCGCAGGCAACCAGGATGTAGCCCATATGCCCGATCGAACTATAGGCTACCATGCGCTTGATGTCTTTTTGGGCGATCGCGCTCAAAGCCCCGTACATCACGCTCACAGTCCCGATAATCGCTAAACCGGGAGCTATAATCGACCAAGTTTCGGGAAACATCTGCAAGCCAAACCGCACTAAACCGTAAGTTCCCAACTTCGCCAGAATCCCTCCCAGCAAAATAGCTGTTGCTGGCGAAGCTTCGACATAAGCATCCGGTAGCCAAGTGTGCAGCGGCACCAAGGGAATTTTAATTCCTAACCCAATTAGCAAAATTGTTAGCAGGATTAACTGCACATTTCTCGGCAATACTTGAGTGGTAATCGCACTGTAATCGAAATTTAAAGAACCGCTCAGCCAAGCCACACCCAAAAATGCTGCCAGCACTAAAAGTCCCGAAACTGCCGTGTAGATCAAAAACTTCATGGCAGCGTATTCCCGCTGCTTTCCGCCCCAAATCGCAATCAACAGGTAAAAAGGAATTAATTCTACTTCGTAAAACAGTACAAACAGCAGCAAATTTTGAGACATCAAAGCTCCCGCCACACCCGCATTGATTAGCAAAATCAAAGCGTAGTAAAGCTGGGGGCGCTCCATCTTTTCGCCAGTGCCGTAAATGACTAATAGCGTCAGCAAAGCACTTAAAACCAGCAGCGGCAAGGACAAGCCGTCAATGCCCAAGTTGTAGCTCAAACCTAATTGTGGAATCCAAGGCAAATATTCTTGAAATTGCAGTCCCGAATTGGCTGTATCGAATTGAGTCAACAGCCAGATATTCACAATGAAAATAGCAGAAGCAAAAGCCGACGCTATGGAACGCAGACGCATCCCATTGATATTTCCGGGCAGGAACCCGACTACCGCAGCGCCCAACGCGGGCAACCAGAGCAAGGCACTAAGCATAATGTGTCAAGAGTAAAGAGTAAAGAGTAAAGAATCAATTTTTCTGGTTTTTGTGTTTGATAATTTCAGTCCAGAACGCTCAGGACACAGGTGGTAAGGTGCGTCCGAACCCCAAACCCTCGCTAATCCATCTATAACTCGGTATGACGCACCCTACAAGTCGATCGTCCTATGCCTGGAACTTTGAGCCTTAATTTGAGAGTTTAGAGGTTAACTTTTCCCAAATTATCAATCCCAAATTGCATCACGGTATATTAATAATCTCGACTGCCGCCGTGTCTAAATCGTAGTATCCACCAACAACTAGCAGTTTCCCTTCTTGAATTAACTGAGAGATAACTGGAGAGTCTTTCAACCTGCTAGCTTGCAGCTTAACATTCTCTTTGACGGCATTTACTACCTTATCGCCCGCTTGGTTTTTCGAGCTTTCTACAGCCGGCTTAATGGCCTTGGTCAAACTGCCAATTTGACCGGGAAGTTCACCTCCTTCGATGGCTGCTTTTACCGCACCGCAATTTTCATGCCCGACTACCATAAGCACTTTTGCTCCCAGTACCAGCGTGCCAAATTCCAGGCTGCCCTTTTCTTCTGGGGTAGTAACATTTCCGGCCACGCGACAGACAAATATATCTCCAACTCCTCTATCGAAGAGAATTTCCGCAGGAAAGCGGGAATCTGCACAGCCGAGAATAGCAGCAAAGGGTGCTTGAGATGGGGCAACTTGGGTGACGCGCGCCAAGGTTTGGTTGGGATTTTGGCGCATGTTGTTAACAAACCGCTGGTTCCCGTCCACTAACATTTGCAGAGCTTGCTGGGGAGTTACGTTATTTTGAGCAATTGCTGGTTCGGGTGCAGCCAACTCAGCGCCTGCTCGTGCTGCGAGGATGCCTGTACCAATAGCACCTGCGACAAATTTGAGGGAATTGCGCCGAGAAAGATTGAATAGTCTGTTGTTTGAGTTCATTCGTTTTGCCTTATTTGAACGAGTTGGAAATCTTTGTTCAAGACTTGATGTTTTTAAGATTTTAGATTAAAACTGTCACCTAAAATCTTAAATTTTAAAGGTCTTTACGCGCCTACAATCTCACCTATTGCACAATTTGCAATAAACCCGTAGGGGCTGGTTTATTGCAAATAGCCTTAACAAGTGCTTCCAGGTTATTTAAGCCATCCATGCCATAGGAAGAATCTCGACTGCCGCCGTGTCTAAATCGTAGTATGCACCAACAACTTTCAGTTTCCCCTCTTGAATTAACTGATTGATAACTGGAGAGGCTTTCAACCTGTTAGCTTGCAGCCTAATATTCGCTTTGACGGCATTGGCTACACTATCGCCCGGTTGGTTTTGCGACATTTGTACAGCCGGCAGAATGGCCGCAGTCAAACTGCCAATCTCACCGGGAAGTGTACCTCCTTCGATGGCTGCTTTTACCGCACCGCAATTTTCATGCCCGACTACCATAAGCACTTTTGCTCCCAGTACTAGCGTGCCAAATTCCACGCTGCCAATTTCTTCTGGGGTAGCCACATTTCCGGCCACGCGACAGACAAATATATCTCCAAATCCTCTATCGAAGAGAATTTCCGCAGGAAAGCGGGAATCTGCACAGCCGAGAATAGCAGCAAAGGGTGCTTGAGATGGGGCAACTTGGGTGATGCGCGTAAAGTCTTGGTTGGGATTTTGGCGCATGTTGTTAACAAACCGCTGGTTCCCGTCGATTAACAGTTGCAGAGCTGCATCGGGAGTAATGTTATTTTGAGCAATTACTGGTTCGGGTGCAGCCAACTCAGCGCCTGCTCGTGCTGCGAGTATCCCTGTACCAATAGCACCTGCGACAAATTTGAGGGAATTGCGCCGGGAAATATTGAATTGTCTGTTGTTTGAACTCATTTATTTTGCCTTATTTGAACGACTTAGGAATCTGTGTTCAAGAATTCATACTTTTAAGATTTTAGATTAAAACTGTCACCTAAAATCTTCCTTTTGAGGTATTTTTACCCGCCTACAATCAGCGACAGGCGAGCTAGCAGCGGCCAGCTTATGAGCAGTCCCAAAACTGCCACTCCGAACAGAATTGTCAAGGCGTAAAACTGAGTTTGACCGTTAACGTTGTATTTGAGGCTTTGCCCGCCGAAAACCGTTGCCACACCGACTAAATTTACGAATCCGTCAACAATATTGCGATCGACCCAGGAGATAACTTGAGCAACTAAACCGACTGCAAATATCACTGTCACCCGGTAAAGTTTGGCAGTGTAAAAGTCGTAGGCAAAAAAGTCTTGCAAAGCTTGAGAACCAATTCGCACTGGTTTTTCCCATTTGTCGTTCAGGTAAACAAATGCTCCTGCACCCATGCCGATCGCCGTTGACAAAACTAGCAGTCCAGTTGCGGTATAATTCAAACTTGCCACAGGCAATAAATTCCACGCCGCCAGCAAGTGCGGAACGTGCAAAGTAAAGCCCATTAAAACAGTCATCGGCAAGATAAAAGGCCAGTGAACTTCCGGCGAGCGTTCGGTCATTTGCTTTGGTTTGCCGCCAAAAACTAAACCGAAGACGCGCACCAACCCAAAAGCAGTGACGGCGTTTACAAACAAAACTATTCCTAACAGCAAAGGCTTAGCTTCCGAAAGCCCGGATGCTAATTCTTCTAAAGCCCAGAAACAGCCGAAGGGGGGCAGTCCCACCAATCCAGCGCTACCGACAATAAACGATATGGCCGATATCGGCCGCTTTCTCCACAAACCGCCGAGAGCTCGGACATCCTGAGTGATGCTGTTCCAAACTACCGAACCGATGCTCATCACCAGCAAACCCATTGCCAAGCTGTAGGCAAATATTAATGTCAGGGCTATCTGGGCTTGTCCGGTGCCGACGGCGATAAATACTAAGCCCATGTAAGAGCTGACTATATAGGAAAGCGTGCGCTTGATGTCAATTTGGGCGATCGCAATTAATGAAGCACCCACCGCCGTCGCAGCACCCACAGCAATAGTTGCCGTCACCCCAATCGGGGACAAAGCAATCACTGGCTGCAACTTAATCAATATCCAAGCACCAGTTTCGACAACTACGGTGTTCCGCAAAATCGTCGCCGGCAGGGGGCCTTCCATGGCCTCATCCAGCCACAGGTGCAAGGGAAACTGAGCGCACTTACCCATCGGCCCGGCAATCAAAGCTAAAGTCAACAGCGTCGCTACAGTGGGGTCAAGCTTTGCAGTCTGAGCCCAAACAGCCAACTCATCAAAATTCCAAGTTCCAGCCAGCGGCAGAATTGCGACTACTCCCATCAGCAGGAATAAGTCACCCACCCGCTTGGTTAAGAAAGCGTCGCGGGCGCCTGTCACCACCAAAGACTGATTGAACCACAGCCCGACTAGCAGGTAAGTACCCAAAGTCAGAACTTCCAAAATCATGTAGCTGAAGAACAGGGAATTGCACAGTACCAAGCCGCACATCCCCGCTTCAAACAGCCCCATCAGGGAAAACAATCTCGCCCAGCCCCAGTCCATTTCCATGTAACCGAAAGCATAAATCTGCGCCAGCAAGTTCAGTCCGGTAACCAAAACTGTCGCGCCGACTGTGACAGTAGAGATTTCTACGGGAATGGTTAAGTCTAAACCTGCTACATTCAGCCAGGGAATTAACTGGTGCTGTGCCGGTTGGTTCCAGATAGCTGGGAGGGCGATGACGCCGTGTAAGAAAGCGAACAAGGTTAAGATGGCGTTCACGTAACCCGATGGTCTTGGCCCCGTGCGACGGGTAATTGCCGGAAACCACAGCATCGACAGAACTCCGCCGATGAGTGGATAGCAAGGTATAAACCAAACGGTCTGGAGTAAGATTTGAGCCATTGGCATTACCTGTAAAGGTTACAAAAATTTAAAATTCTGAGAATAATTCCGCTCGCGCCAACGACAGCACTCAAAAGCCAGAAGGCAGAATTAGAGGCTATTTTGGCGTCAGTATTCGAGTTAGTCGTGGTTTTGATACTAGGCGGGAAGAATAGACTTATTAATTTTATATTAAGGATTGCGTTAAATTTTCATATTTCTAATTCAGTATATTTTTTTCTACCGATAAACTCTACTTATAGGTATATATAGCCTTTCTCAGTAACATGAGTTGCTCATAGGGCATAGGGCATCGGGCATCGGGCATCGGCATAGGACTCGCCCCCATACCTCACCACGCTTGAGAACCGCTATATAGGGGGGGATTGTATACAAAAGAATATTGTTCGATCGCAAGTGCGATCGAACAAGGATTTATTGCTCTAAAATATTAAAACCGATTAAAACCGCTCAATCTGCCAAGCTGATTCGGGAAGTTTGGCTTGGCGCTGTCCCATCGACCTTGCCCTAACATTCACTAGACCGATCGGCGTCTTGAACAAGTCTACCAGATCGGAAGAGCCGATCCTCTTCGAGGGCTTCGCTAACGCACTTTTGGCAGCAGCAACCGGAAATTCCTTTAATAGCCACCTAGCCAGCCGGTAAAAATATTCCCCTGTTGTGAATTCTCGCATCAAATCGACACCGTGGAGTTCGTGCAAATATTTATTTGATTCGCCGTACCGATACCATTGACTTTGCAACTGTTTTATTGTAGAACGGTGGCGGTGTCGGACGATCGCATTTTCGGCAAAATACATTTTATATGATGTTTCCCGCAAAATCCGCCAGCACAAGTCAGCATCGCCGCCGCTGGTGAGGTAGGGGCGAAACAAACCTACTGTTTCTAAAACTTGTTTGCGTACAGCTAAATTGGCGGTTTGGCCGTAAGCACAAAAAGGGTGAGCGAGAGTATGTTTTTGAGATAAAGTATTTTCGCGCTCGGCGTGTTGTTCTAAAATAGTTTTACCCGGGAGGGCGAGTATTTCCCCAGCGCTAATTCCTACTTCTAAGTCAACAAATGGCTTAACTAAATTTTCCAGCCAGTCAGATTCCGGGCGACAGTCTGCATCGGTAAATGCAATGATTTCGCCTGTTGATGCGCGAATTCCTTTATTGCGGGCGGCGTAGGAACTTTGAATCTGATTTTCCGCGAGGGGGCGAATGGTTATTCGATTGAAATTGCTTCCCCCCCTTACCAAGGGTGGGATCCCGGGGGGATTAGAGGCTGCTGTTTGGAGGATGGTTGAAGTGCGATCGCGACTGTTGTTGTCTACTAGGAGATATTCTACACTGTCGATCGGATAAGTTTGCGATCGCAGGCACTCGATCAACTCCGGCAAATCCATCTCGCCGTTGTAAACAGGCACAACCACCGAAACTTCCAATAAAGACACATCACTGTTCATTTTTAGCCCTTCATTCTCACCTCTTGCAAAATTTGCAATAAACCCGTAGGGGCTGGTTCGCCAATAGCCTTAAGAAGTGCTTCGAGGTTATTTAAACCCACCCCCACCCAAGGAAAAAACCTTTTTAAATTATTTCAGAATTTCTACTGCCGTTCCCTTCTGCACAAACCCATACAACTCCTCAACATCCTTATTTTCCAGCGAAACGCAGCCCAAAGTCCAGTTCGATCGCTCTTTTATAATATTATCCGAATTAGCAGGAACGCCGTGAATCCCGACTTCGCTGCCTATACTGTCGCCCCACGCAATTGTACCATCTTGCTTAGCTTTTATATGTTTGCGCCAAGATTGTTTGGTTGGATAATCCAGCCACAGAAACTTTGACCAACTTTCGTGAGGGTACATATCTTTAATACTAAAAACACCTTCCGGCGTCCGCAAATCCCCTGCTTTTAATTTATCACCTGCGGGATTGCCACCAAATACTACAGGATAAGATTTTACTGGCTTTTTGCTATCGTATACAGTCAGCCTATATTTTGATTTTTCTACTAGGATGGAAATTCTGTTTTTATCTAACTTATTTGGTTCGCCTAAAATTTGTATTAGCGGCTTGTCGTAGTTTAATAAATTATCGGGCGGTAATTGGGGATGCAACATATTTAAATCATCAGCCGGACATTTATTTAAGCAGAAAACATCTAAAATGTAGGGAATTGGAACAGCATAACCCAGCCTAACGAGGTTCCAGTAAAAAACTGAGCTAGCAGCCAGCAAGAGAAGGCTTGTAGGTGAAAAAATTCTCCCCAGATTGCCCCGAGTTTTTTTGATTTCCATTGCATTAACGAGGGATATCATAGATTGTTCGGCGGTTGAAACTGCTCAAGAGTCAAACGAAGTGCGCGCCACGCGAGACTAAGAAATGTGAAGCCGAAAAGCCTGTTGCTTTAGCCTAAAACGGGCAAGATGCCCGTTCCACAACTGCATTGAGTTCCTGTAGAACGGGCATCTTATTTGTTTTTGAAGATTGCACAAAATATCACTTAAATCGGCTGTTAAATCCTTTGCCAATCCGCTGTTAACTGTTGCTAGTCAACATCAGAATCATTAACACTAACACCCCGTTAGTTATATAAAAGATGCCAACAACCTGAGTTTCTAACCAGCCGCACAGTTCTAGATGATGGTGCAGCGGAGCCATTCTTAACAGACGCTTGCCGATTCCATCTGGCCCTTTTGTAGCTTTGTAATAACCTACTTGAGCAATTACTGACAGCGTTTCAATAAAGAAAATCCCGCTAATTATTAATAATACCCAAAGGCTATTAGTTAATAGAGCTACCGCACCCAACGCACCGCCCAAAGCTAAAGCACCTGTATCGCCCATAAACACCGTGGCTGGATTGCGGTTGTGTGCTAAGAAACCGAGACAACTGCCGCTGGTGCAGGCGCAAAATATCATTAATTCTGGCGAAGTTGAGGCTACAGATGCGCCCAATCCCAAAAGTGCGATCGCCCCCAAACCTCCCATCAACCCGTCAACGCCGTCGGTAATATTAGTAGCATTGCTTTCAGCTACCAGCACAAAACCCGCCAGCGGCCAAAACAGAAACCCTAAAGGCAATACCCAACCGAAAGGCAAAGCAATGCTGGTAGAAATCCCTGGTTCGCGGAACATCAGCCACAGACAAAATAGAGCGGCAAAACCTACTTGCAAAGCCAATTTCATCCGAGGTGAAATACCTTTATTCGATTTGAGGCGCAGAATTTGCCAGTCGTCGATCCAGCCGATGAAACCGTAAGCTAAAGTTAAAGCCGATACCGCAACAACATCTGAGTTAAATCTAGACCAAAGCAAAGCAACTGCGACCCCTGCAGGCACAAAAAAAACGCCACCCATTGTCGGCGTTCCCGCCTTTTTTAAGTGAGCTTGGGGACCGTCTTCGCGAATTATTTGTCCTGCTTTTAGTTGCTGGAGTAAAGGCACAACTGCATAGCCCAAAACCGATGCAACTACAGCACAAACAGCTAGTGGCATAAATAGCGATGCAGGTCCATTCAAAAGTCTACCCGCTGCTACATCTAAACCGATCGCTAAAATGCCAAGCCCCAAACCCAGCAGCAGGAATAAATTCCTGCCTGTAAGTTTGAAAGGCATAGTTAAAGAAATTTTCTCATCCACAAAGTTATCCATAACACTCCTCAACACACACCATTTAAGAACAAGCAATTGACAATTAGGCAATAGGGTGCGATACAGGAGATGGGGAAATATCTTAGTTTTTATTCCCTGTTTCCGGTTGATTCCTTCACCCTTCTACAAGTTATTCCTCGCCTACACTCACATCCTCTTCTATTTCCTCTTCTAAATCATCGTAAGGACTGTCGTCAACTGCCATTAGTTCGGAAATTTCTTCTTCGTGCAGATAGTCTGGTTCTTGGACATCCCTTGCTAACAGGCGATTGTTAGATTCCAACCAGTCTAAAAGAGAAGATTGCTGCTTTAATGGAATTACATCCGCAGGCAAGTGGCGAGGTATTTGACGCAGAGATGGGTTGTACATGATTCTCGGTTTTTAAAGACAAAGACGCGATCGAATAGAGGAAATGTTTTGCCGACGGACTGCAGCTTTGATCAAGCACTTGCAAATCGGGCATTTAGCAAGGCTAAAGCATTATACCATAGGCCCTGTTTGGTTCCGGATAGGCATAAGATGGGATACCCAAAAGGCGATCGCCCCAAGCATGGGCCCCAGGATAACACTAAAATCCGCTCTTGCCAATCCTTTTTTAGCCGTAAGCATTGTCATCCCAGACGATCGTCTTTAAGATATCACGGGACACGTCGCGATCCTGTTCTGCAAGCCTCGCTAACGCGCCAGCGGTTGATTCAGAACAGGATCGTGGTTTTTCACCAAAGCCTAATCCCGAATGCCCTCTGGCTTCTTCAGTCAACTCTCAAGCAATAAATCTCAGAATGGATACAACGGCGGCAGTATTATACAACAAAGAGAGTTACGACACCCGAGGGCAAAGACTTCTAGGACGTCATTCAGCCGGAGAGGGGTTTCTCAAAAGCTTAGTCCAACACGGAACCGCTGACTCTCTCTACTGTTTGGCCGATAGCGAAACAACCTTTAAGGAGTTTTGTTCGCACATCCAACCTTGGCTGCAACAACCTCGGAAAGTCCGCTGGATTCCCACAGAACGACCGGATTTGCTATCTCAACCGGGCACAATTTACCGACCCGATCCGGCCCTCTCGCAGATAGTTTGGGCGCGCAGATTTGTCGATCAGCGGGCCTATAGTGTTTGCGGCGTTACTCACACCCTCGGTACCAAATATGTCATGGAGGCGATCGGCGATTTGATAACCGCACCCATGCAGCCTTGGGACGCCCTGATCTGCACCTCTGCCGCCGCGAAAACAGCAGTAGAAGGAGCTCTGAGGGAGTGGTCAGAGTATTTAGCGCAGCGCAACGGGGGTCAACCGGAAATTTTAGTAAAATTGCCGATTATTCCCCTAGGAGTGGATTGCAGCGCGTTTCCGCAGGGTATGGAAGCAGTTAATAGTCGCCACCAACTGCGACAAGAACTCGGCATTTCTCCCGACGATATTGTTGTGTTATTTGTCGGTCGATTGACTTTTTCTGCAAAAGCTCATCCGGTACCGATGTACATCGCCCTAGAGGGCGCCGCACAACAGACAAAAGCCAAAATCCACTTAATTCAAGCAGGTTGGATCGAAGATCCGAGAGAAGAACCCGACTTTAAAAATAGCGCGCAAATCTTTTGTCCCTCGGTGAATGCTATTTTTTTAGATGGGAGAAAGCCCGAAATTAGAATAAATATTTGGTCAGCAGCCGATATTTTCATTTCGCTTTCGGACAACATTCAAGAAACCTTTGGGCTGACGCCAATTGAAGCAATGGCAAACGGACTGCCCGCCATAGTCTCCGACTGGAACGGATACAAAGAATCAGTACGCCACGAAATAGACGGCTTCCGCATTCCCACACTCATCCCGCCCCCGGAATCTTGTTTAGATTTAGCGCTAAATTATCTCGACGGCAGCTTAAATTGGCCGACTTACATGGGTCACACTTCCCTCGCCACAGCAGTTGACCTTGATGCCTGCACCCGCGCGTTGTGCCAATTAATTGAAAACCCCGAATTGAGAAAGCGGATGGGGGAAAATGCCAGACAAAGGGCAAGGGAAATTTATGATTGGAAAGTAGTAATTGCAGCTTACGAACAATTGTGGCGGGAATTAGCAGAAATTCGCGTTGGGGCACCGGAGTCTGCACCTGTAAAAGCCGGGAAGCCGCCTTATCCGCTGGGCGACGATCCGTTTCGGGTATTGGGCCATTATGCGACTAGAACTTTAAGCAATGAGATGATGCTGAGTCTGGGTGCGATCGTCACACCAGAACGGATGAGAGAGTTGCAAACAATTTGGTTTACCAGCTTCGGTCCCGACAGAAGAATCTCTGTTAACATTCAGATGGAGATATTGGATGCGATCGAGCAAAAGGGTGCTGTCAGTGTTGGAGAAGTTCTCAGGCGTTATACCAAAAACGACCAAGAATTAGCATCCCTGTATCGGACTCTGCTCTATCTAGTGAAATTTGGTATCTTAGTTATTAGTTGTTAATACACTGCGGACTCGGCGATTAAAATCGCTACTACACAAACTTTCGTCCCTCTCGCTTGAGACTGAAGAAAAGATCGGTGTTAATTTTGCCTCATGTTCGATAATTAATCCGTCTATTAGTGTCAAAATCCGTGTTCTTCATCCTTAAAAAATCATGCTTAGAAAATCTGCACTATTAGAGATAATTGCTGGTAAAAATCGCGGTTTGCTGGCGACTCCCAGCGACAAACAAGCGATTTTAAGTGCGATCGCCCAATTGGAAGATTACAACCCCACCCCACGCCCTGTCGAAGCTGCAGAGCTTTTAAATGGTGATTGGCGGTTATTGTACACCACCAGCCGCGCCCTGCTGAATCTTGACAGTTTTCCCTTGGTAAAATTGGGTCAAATTTATCAATCTATCCGCGTCAAAGAATCGAAAGTTTACAACATTGCCGAACTTTACGGCTTGCCTTATTTGGAAGGAATTGTCAGCGTGGCAGCAACATTTGAGGCGACTTCGGAACGGCGAGTGCAGGTAAAGTTTGAGCGGTCAATTTTGGGTTTAAGTAGATTAATTGGCTATGAATCTCCAGCCAAGTATATCAATGAGATTGAGTCGGGTAAAAAGTTCGCTGCTGTAGATTTCAGCTTCGATACTCGCGAACAGCAGGGATGGCTCGATATTACTTATTTAGATAAGGATTTGCGGCTGGGGCGCGGCAATGAAGGAAGTGTCTTTGTATTGACAAAAGAGTGATAGTGTGATGGGTGATTAAGTGCGATCGCCCCTTAACTCATTCTCAATTTATCTTTCTTTCATCCGCGTTTATTCGCGTTCATCTGCGGTTAAAAATCAAAAATCTATCACTTTTACAAACAATTCAACACTTACTAAAACCCTCAAATCCATAGGCGATAAAAGCTTCAGATAGGATAACCGTTAAAACTTAGCGTTAAGTATTGACAATTGACAATTGTTGTGATAGGTGCTTGAATTTTAATGGAAAAGGCGTTAGTACATTCCCGCCAAGAAACTTACTAACGCCTTTTGTGTACTCCTTACGAATACAACACGATTATGTCACAAAACGGTTATCAACAGGGCTTCCCAGCGAATCCTGGGGCGATCGCGTACCAAAAACGCCTTTATCCTTGGGCGATCGCCAAACTCATGCCCAGTATGCAGCGGACGATTGTGGGGCGATTTCGCAGTCGATCGGATGCTGACGGGCACTTGCTGTGTCTGCGTCAACTGATGCCTCAAGCAAGGCTTGTGGTAGTTTTTGACTTGCAACCAGACTTAGAAGTACCAATTGCAGCGCCCACAGCAATTCGATAAGCACAAGGATTTGATCCCCCCCTTAAAAAAGGGGGGCTATAAAAATTGACAAATTACTAACTACCACTTACCGCAGCAGATAAATATCAACCTAAGTTAGGATAATTTTATCCTCAATTTGCTTTTAAATCATGACTTCTACAACTGCCAAATTCATCGTGTCTCAAGTGGGCGAAATTCCCCAATGGCAAGCCGCGACGTGGGAAGATTATGTAGCAGCCTGCGAAGATCCATCTTTGGAGGAAGCCAGAATATTTTTTTATGAAGGATATCTTTGGATAGACATGGGTAATGAAGGGCCTCAGCACGCCAGATTTAACGATCTGTTTACTATCATATTTTTCGTGTGGTTTACTACCAAAATAGGACAAACTTTTGATTCTCTCAGCGGTTGTGTAATTGAAAAACCTAAAGTGGGAGCGGGTGCACCAGATAAAGTTTTATACATCGGCGGAGATTTCCACCAATGGCAAAAAGGGGAACCCCGCCGAATTAATCTGAATCAGTCGCGAGTGCCCGATTTAGTCGGGGAGATAGCCGATACTACTTTGGCCAGCGATTTAGATGAAAAAAAGCGGTTGTATGCTGCTTTGGGAATTCCTGAGTATTGGGTAGTAGATATTAAGGGCGAGAGAGTTTTGGCATTTCGCTTGCAGGAAAACGGGAAATATCAGCCCTGCGAAATTTCCGGAGCCCTTGAGGGATTGCCAATTGCTTTGCTGTCTGATACTTTGAAACTTTTGGGTGAGGGAAATGGGACGGCGGCTATGTGGTTTACTCAACAAGTTGGGAAGTTGTAGAGAGGTTGGCGGAAAGTGCGTGAAGCGTAGCTATCCCGTAGGGAATCGCTCTTAATTTTTATCAATTCCTTACGCAATTATCGCTTCAAGAGAACCGTCAGGGGAATAAATAGTTACACATTTTTAGAAGAAATCTATATAATCAAGTTAACTGACTGGAGAAAATGTATGACAACAACTGTAGTAGACATCGGGACTTTAATTATCCGCGATCCCAACCTTCGAGGCGGCCGTCCGATTATTGCTGAAACTGGTACTTCTGTCCGCCGCATCGCCGTTTTGTACAAGCAGGGTAACAGTGCGGAAGAAATTGCTAGGCTGATGACTCACTTATCGATCGCACAAGTTTATGCAGCTTTAACGTATTATCATGCTAATCGAGAAGAGATTGATACAGATTTAGCTGAGGAACAAGAAGCTTACGA
>NZ_JANMZH010000235.1:0-27990 GCF_031383065.1 Microcoleus sp. OTE_8_concoct_300
GTGGCGATCGACACTCAAACCTCGACGCTGCAAGCAACAGACGCCGTAGAGACTCTCAACAGGGCCTTGAGTTCCTGGCAACCTCCCGCAGGATTCAAGGGCACGCTGCGCCTGAAGTTGCGAATTACTGTCGATCGTTAAGGAAGGACTATCTATGTAAAAAAACATTAACTTTTAATTCAAAAATACCGAAAGCGCGATCGCTACCGCGAGGAAGATATAAAATCTTTATTAAAAGAGTGCCTTTAAACAGAAAGTGATGTTAAGAGAATTTATACCGTTTGAGGCAAAGGCTGAAACAGTCTAATTTTTGAAACAGTCTAATTTCTGAAACAACCTTAATAGTAAAGATTTCTCGATCGAAACCCCCCCATCAGAAAAGGTATCACGCCCTATGGAAGTTAGCGAACTGCTCAACAATTACGAAAAAGGACAAAGAGACTTTGCTGGAGCCGACCTCAGCGGGGCTAACCTCAGCGGAGCAATCTTAATCGGAGTCAACCTTTCGCGAGCTAATCTTTCCGGGGCGAACCTCAGCAGGGCGTTTCTCACCAAAGCAACACTCAAAGGCGCGCAGATGCAAAGAACAAATCTGAGTTTTGCCAAAATGGGCGAAGCCAAACTCCCCGGCGCAGATTTGACAAAAGCTAATTTGAGCGGGGCTTTTTTGGTAAAAGCAAAATTGCCGAGAGTAAAGTTAAGCGGCGCAACTTTAACCGGCGCCAACCTGCGCGGTGCTGTGTTGTGGAATGCCAATTTGTGCAGCGCCGACTTGCAATTAGTTAACTTGCTGGGCGCGAATCTGACGGGAGCTAATTTTAAGTGGGCAAACCTTTACGGTGCAAAGCTCAATTGTGCAAAACTTTTTGGAGCTCAATTAACCGGAGTCAGTCTGCGGCGAGCGCAGTTGGCAGGGGTGAATCTCTGCGGTGCAGATTTGAGCGGCGTCAATGTGAGCGAAGCTAAACTAATGGGAGCGAATTTGGAAGGCTCGAATTTGGCGGGGGCGAATTTCAGCGCGGCTCAGTTGCGGGAGGTGAAGTTAGCGGGAGCAAACTTAACCGGGGCTAAGTTGAGGGGAAGTTGTTTGAGAGGGGCAAATCTGAATTGGGCCAAGCTGTCTCAAGCTGATTTGATGTCAGCAGATTTGAGCGAGGCGACGTTAATAGGAGCTAATTTAGATAATGCTTTGTTGGCGGGAGCTATTTTGCCGGAATCTACTAGGCGCTACTTTTCCTTAGCTGGGCCGGGCCAAGTCAATTCTTGGGAAGTTAAGGAGTTTTAAAATGGGTAATGGGGAATGGGGAATGGGAAATTTTTGGTGATTAAATCTGGTAACTACGGAATTATAGGCGAGTGCCAGCGTCCCGCTCGTACTGCTTTAAAATCAATGGACGCAAAGAAACCGGGTTTTTTTACCAAGATTTAGGGTTTAAACCAAGTATTTTGGTGGAAAAACCCGGTTTCTCGGCATCGGTGCGTAAGTCCTAGAATTAGTGAAATACCTAACACTGACCTTTCGGTACAGTATAGGCTTCGTGTCTCGTTTGCTGTTGCTCTGTTGGGGATATCCATTGCTGAATATTCGTCACTGAAGACGATCCGAGTCTTACACACCATCTCTGGGCTTTTACACCCTTTATCCCTTCGTAGGGAACGCACGCAGAAGCCCTGTTTCCCAGGGCAAAAAGTATTTTCGTACAACAAACTTGGATTGTATTTTATGGTGGGACGTGCCTTACCAACCAGCGGTCTGTTCTTTCCCCCTTTCTCTCGCAGTTGTCTGAGGCCAAGCATATTACTGCTACTGTAGCCTGTTGTTTGCAGTCGAGCGGGCGGGTCGCAACCATTTACATTTTACACGTTTTAGTGAAAATATCGGGAAGTTTTCGATTATTCCTTGAACTTTGCTTGGCTTATATCCCGGCGCCCAATAAGGTACAATTACAGCGCGGGACTTACGCCAATTGAGTTAAAAGTGGCAGATATCCGCGCCGGAGTTAGCCTGGGCTGTTTCCCTACAAGTGATTAAGCTCAAGGTTTTCTGTTAAAATCAATTATTTAATCTCAAATCTAAAATCGTTATGACTGTTAATTTTGGGGTGGTTCTGGTAACTGCGGCATCGGAGGCGGAGGCGGAGAATCTCGCTAAATCTCTAGTTGAACACAAGCTGGCTGCTTGTGTGAATTTGTCACCCATTCGCTCTATTTATACTTGGCAAGGCGAGATTCAGGCCGAGTCAGAGTGGCAGTTGCTGATTAAAACTGATTTGGCTAAATTTGAGGCTTTAAAAACAAAAGTTCAGGAACTCCATTCCTATGAAGTTCCCGAAATTATTGCTATTCCTATTATCGCTGGCAGCGATGCTTATCTGAATTGGCTGGGACAATCTTTAAGTTTGTAGTCAAGACTTTAGTCCTAAATTATCCACGCTTAGAGGGACCCAAGTCCCTACTACAAATGGTCAGAAACCTACGAATTATGACTGGTAGGGCCGATGACGCCGATTTTGTGGCGGAAACTTAGTTCGCCGCCGAACCAGCCTGTAATGCCCAGCAAGGTTGCGACGACGACCGAAATTGCTAAACCTGTATATACGATCGGCTCCGCCGGATTTCCTTGTCGCAACACCAGGTTAATCAGGGAAAGTACCATAACCGCCACATTCCCGCCCATGTGCAACCAACCGGCACTGCGCTCGCGCACTCTTTTAACTTTGAAAAACTCTGAAAAGCCCGTGATTGCTGCCAAAATCCCCGCAGCAAAACCCACACCTATCAGCCAAAGCGAAGCTCTCGCCCAAAACGGATCCCTTGTCAGCCAATAACCGATGTCTGTGCCGGCGGCTCCTACTAAAAAGGCTATCGGAAACAGTACGATCGCGGGGTGAATCGGATGGCCTGCAATTGCAACTGAACTCGTAATGCCCGCGTCGCGATACTCTGTATCGTGACTTTCGAGAATCGGCGGAAGATTGGGATAGGGCGTACTATTTCTGGGATTTGTTTCCATGATTCCTACAGATAACTTTTGTACAACAAAGCCGTTTTTATTGGATTAAACTTAATCCCAAACCCGCTCGCCATTTTCGTCAACCCGGGCCTGCCTAATTACGTCAGAAATTTCGTCGGCGTCTTTGACGTGGTGCAGGGCTTTCTTTTCCCCATCGGGTTCTTCTACCATCACATAAGTTGGAACTGTAACAACATCTCCCGTGATGTCTGGCACGTGGTCTACCGCCAGTTGCTGGGCTTTTTCTTCGATGGTTTGCGGTTCATCGGCAATGCGATCGCCCGGATTGACAGTGCGCTCCATATCTTTGCCTGGTTTGTCGATACTCATAAAAACCTCTCTGGTATTTCTAATTTTTTGCTGACTCTAATTCCTACTATTGAACGAAAAATCTCCCTGCACAAACATCTCCCGAGGGGTGGAAGTTTCAGTTAGGGCGATCGCAGGTAGCCTCTTCCTGTAGGTAGAGGATTTTCGGCTGGTTCCGAAAAAACCTAAGCTAAAATCTAAGCATAATATTTTCCTTCCCTTTGAGTTGCCCATGAAAAGTTACGATTGGATTGTTGTCGGCGGCGGCATTACGGGTGCGTCACTGGGTTACGAACTGGCAAAAAAAGGTTTTGCGGTGCTGCTTTTGGAACGAGATGCTACCATGCAAAATGCTACTCGTTTTAGTTACGGCGGCTTGGCTTATTGGTCGGGCACGACTGATTTAACTCGTCTATTGTGTCGGGAAGGTATCGAACGCCACCGCAATTTATCGGCGGAATTAGATGCTGATACTGAGTTTCGCGAGTTGGATTTGTTGCTAACAATTGATGCGGGTTCCGATGCCGAAAAAGCGGCGGCTAATTATACGCATTTTGCGATTACTCCGCAGCTTTTGAGTGTTGCAGAAGCTGGCGAGTTGGAACCTTTGCTCAATAAAAGCGAGCTCGCCGGAGCTCTGACTGTGCGTCACGGTCACATTTCGCCGAGTTCCACAAATAAAGCTTATTGTCAAGGGTTTCTGCGGTTGGGAGGAAGGATAGAATTTGCTGAAGTAATTGGGTTTATAGAAGAGGGAAATCGGATTTCGGGAGTCAAGACGGCCCAGGGAATTTATCGTTGTGAAAATGCTGTTGTTTGTGCTGGAGGTTGGAGTCGGAGTTTGCTGAAGCTGGCTGGTATTTCTGTGGGAGTTTATTTTACTCGCGCGGAAATTTTGGAAACTGCACCTGTGGATTTGAAACTCAGGACTTTGGTGATGCCTGCGCTATTAAAACGTTTTGAATTGGAAGCTGAATCGAGTAGAATTGAGATGGATTTTCTTTGGGATGAGCCGGGTAAAGAGTTGCTGTCGCCGATTTTAGATTCGGGTGCAATTCAATTTAAGGATGGGAGTTTGCGGATCGGGCAATTGTCTCGCACTTTGAGCGATTTGAATGCTAAAGTCGATCGCGAAACCAGCGAAAAAGCAATTCGTGCAGGAATCGGCAAAGTTTTGCCTGCTTTGGCAGGTTTACCTGCAACTTGGCACGATTGTATTGTGGCCTTTAGCGCTGATAAGTTGCCCGTAGTGGGGTCTATTGGCTCTCGCCCTGGATTGTACGTTTTTTCTGGTCTCAGCAATCCTTTGGCTATTGTACCTGCTGTGGCTGAACGATTTGCAAATTGGGCGACGGGAGAAAAAGATTGGGCGATCGAGCTTTTGTCTCCCGATCGATTTTGCTGACACTGACTAATTTTAACTGTTAGCTTTTAACTATTAGTGGGGAGGGCAGGTTTATGTATATTGTTAGTTGGAATTTATAGCTTGTTGGTGAAACCTGCCCTAGGGATTCGCGCCTACAAGAATACATCTAAAATATCAAGATTTGTAGGGGCGAGTTACCCCAATTTCAATCATCCATCAAATTGCCGAACTCAAAAACCCGTCCCCTCCGATCGCAGATACCCAAAAACCTGTCTCCTAGTCAGAGTTAGTAGGTTGAGTGGGGGCGCGTTTCTCAATATTTTGGATGTGATATCGATTCCGGTTGCACCGTCCGTCATTGTTGACTAATGACTAATGACTAATGACTAATGACTAATGACTAATGACTAATGACTAATGACTAATGACTACAGACTAATGACTAATGACTAATGACTACAGACTACAGACTACTGACTACTGACTACTGACTACTGACTACTAACTACTAACTAAAAAAGGCAGCGTGACAATAAATGTAGTACCTTTGCCGATCGCACTTTCCACACTTATTGTACCCCCGTGCAGGTCAACTATGTGTTTGACAATGCAGAGTCCCAAACCCGATCCTTTAATCTTGCCTACATTAGCACCCCGTTCAAACTGCTGAAATAGTTTTTCTTGATCTTCCGCTGTCATTCCAATTCCCTCATCTCGAACGCACAAAATTATTTGCTGGTTTTCGCAGCTTAATTCTAAACTAACATTGCCGCCGTTTGGAGAATATTTAATAGCATTTGAAAGCAAATTAGTCAGAAGGTGGTGCAAGAGTTTTGCATCGAGATTGGCGTACACCGGACCTGTGTTAGTGCGGAAAGTTATGACGTGTTTGTCGGTGACGAGAGGTTGCAGTTCTTCTAAAATAGAGGTGCATAAATTCGTCGCATTAATTCGATTTAAATTCAAGGAAATTTTCCCGTTTTCTGCTTTGCTAAGCATTAAAATGTCCTCCAGCAATCCACTCATATTGCTGACAGCTTTTTTAATGCGAGCGACATTTTTATTAGTTGCTGAAACCCTCTGCAATTCGCTATCTTCTATCATTTCAGCCGATAGCTGTATAGTAGTTAAAGGAGTGTTTAAATCGTGGTATGCCATTGAAAAAAATCGCGAGCGGTTTTCGCTTTTCGCTGCGGCTATGGCAATTAGTTTTTGCATTTTTACTGCTTCTTGATGTTTGCTCAGCGCTATCTTGATGGTGGCGTGCAGTTCTCTTTGTTTAAACGGTTTGAGGAGGTAGCCGTAAGAGCCAGTATTTTCCGCTCGCTGCAAAGTTTCGTCGTCGGCATAGGCAGTTGTATAGATAATTGGGATATCGAATTTTTGATTAATTATTACTGCTGTTTCTATGCCGTCCATGTCACCTTTGATGACTATATCCATTAAAATTAAATCGGGTTCTATTTCGCCTGCGCGCTGGATGGCATCGGCTCCGGAAGAAACGATGCCGACGATTTTATATCCCAAACTTTCTAATTTATGGGATAAATTTTTAGCAATTAATAGTTCGTCTTCGACAATCAAAATATTAATTGCTTTTTCGGCAAAATTCATAAGTTTAAAACCTTTTAGAGTAGCTTAACTCGTTCAATTTCAAGTGAAAGGCTGTGCCGGTTTGTCTTGACAGTTCGATGCTTCCTTCTAACTGGTCGGTTAAAGTGCAGACAACTTGAAAGCCCATCGAGTTAGTTTTCCGAAAATCTAAGTTTTGAGGAAAGCCAATGCCGTTGTCCTTAATGAAGAGGTGGATTTCCCGATCGCCAGTTTGATAGCATTCTACACTAACTGTACCAGTCCTGCCATCAGGAAAAGCGTGTTTGAGGGTATTTGAAACCAATTCATTGGCAATTAAACCGCAGGGAGTAGCGGTTTCAAGATTCAGGTAAATTGGCTCAGCTAATACCTGTAACTGAATTCGGTTGTCGCTAATATTGTAAGAGTGAAACAAGTTACTTACCAAATCTTCGAGATATTCGCCAAAATTAATTTGCGCCAGGTTAATCGAGCGGTACAGTTTCTCGTGAATCAGAGCCATAGAGTAAAGGCGATTCTGACTTTCTTCAAACATTTTGGCTAATTGGGGGTCGGCAACTGTGTTAGATTGCAATTCTAACAGACTCGCAACTACGCAGAGGTTGTTTTTGACGCGGTGGTGAATTTCTTTGAGCAAAATTTCTTTTTCTTTGAGGGAGTTTTTCAAATTTGCTTCCGCTTGTTTGCGTTCGCTTAGTTCAGCTTGCAGTTGCTGGTAGAGTAGAGATTGCTGAATGGCGATCGCTAATTGATTCACCAACTGCTGCAATAAATTGATTTCCCATTCTAGCCAATCACGAGGGCGATCGCATTGGTGGGCAATCAGCAATCCCCAAAGTTGGCAGTGCTGAATAATCGGCACTACTAACTTTGCCCTAACTTGAATTTGTGTCATAAACTCCACCACACAAGGTGTAAGGTCGGGGTCATCTAGTTCGGAGATCGCACAAATTCGCCCTTGCAAATAAAGCTGATAACTTTCGGCCGGAAAAACTTCTGCGCCAAAACATCTATCCACGAGTTGGCTGCATCCTTCTGCCACGGCTTCAGCAATGACTCGCCCGCCACTTTTGGGTAAAAGTTGATAAACCAAAACTCGATCGGCTAACAATACTTGCTGGAGTTCGGCAACCGTGGTGTTGAGAATTTCCTCTAATTGCAAAGACTGGCGGACGCGACGGGCGATCGCCTCCACGAGCCGTTCTCGCTCGCACTGCTGCTGCAGGGCGATTTCGGCGTATTTAGAATTGCTGATATCAGCGGCGTAACCAATAATTTCGATCGGAAGGCCCCTGCTGTCAACCAATAGTTTCAGTTCCGTCCGCAGCCAGCGGTAAAGTCCGTCTCGGTGCAGAAAGCGGTACTCGCAAATGCAATTTTTGCCCTCGGACAAATTAGAAAAGTTTACTATAAATTGTGGCAGATCTTCTGGGTGAATCCGGCTCGCCCAAAAGTTAGAATCTGCTAACATTTCTTGGGGATCGTAGCCAACGATTGCCTTAACGTTGTCGCTAATGTAAGTAGTACAAAAATTTACCGTGGGTGCGGCAGTAAAAATTACTGCCGGATTAGAAGCCAGTAAAAATTGCAGGCGTTCTTTTAACTGCTGCAATTCCATTTCTGCCCGCTTACGATAACTGATATCTTCGATCGCCCCCATGCTGTAGAGAGGAATTCCCTCGCGGTCGCGGATCAGCGTCACCGTCAAGTTTGCCCACATCAGCTCGCCATTCTTCTTAATCAAGCGTTTTTCCATTTGGAAGCGAGAAATATTCCCCTCTACAAGCTGCTTGACTTGCTCTAAATCTGCTTGTAAATCTTCTGGATGAGTGAGTTGAGTCAAAGTCATCGTCGCCAACTCCGCATCGCTGTAGCCCAACATCTGGCGGTGAGCTTCATTCACCTTGATCATGCGGTAGTCGCGCACGCTTGTCAAACCGATCGCGATCGGAGCATCGTCAAATAAGTTGCGAAACTTTTCCTCGCTCTTTTGCAGTGCAGCTTCTGCGTGTTTGCGAGCGGTAATGTCTCGGGCAACCCACATCACCCGATCGAGATCCAGGGGCGAAATACTCGCATCAAACCAGCATAACTTGCAGCCAATTTCCATCCTGTATTCAACTCTGTGGGTTTGCCCAGATGCCAATGTTTGGCGAATGTGGTCGAGGGCAAAATTAGCTTCCGCTTCTGGGAAGATTTCGGCGAGAGTTTTGCCCAGCACTTCAGGAGCCGGTTTGTACAGCAGTTCGGGAGCCGTGGGGGCAATTTTGAGGTAGCGGCCCCTGGCGTCGAAAACCAGCACGATATCCGTCATGGCATTAAACAGCGCCAGCAGTTCGGCTTCGGAGTTTTGGAGTTTTTCTTCAGTCAATTTGCGCTCGGTAATGTCCGTGTCAGTCCCACTCAGGCGGCAAGCCTTGCCGTCGGGCGATCGGATCGCGCTGCCGCGGGCAAGTATCCAGCAGGTACTGCCGTCTTTGTGCAGCATCCGGTGTTCAACTTCATAACTTTCTGTCAGACCCTCTAGATAAGCATTTACTGCTTCCCAGACGGCAACTCGATCGTCGGGATGAACGTGAGACGCCCAATTTTCCATGCGGTTGGGAATCTCTGCGTCCTGATAGCCCAACAAAGCTTTCAAAGACGGAGCAATGTAGATTTCGTCGGTTTCCAAATTCCAGTCCCAAACCCCCACTTTGCCCGCCGATACTGCCAGTTCGTACCATTGTGTCCGCTGCTGGACTCTCCGTTCTAACTCTGCATTGAGCTGTAGCAAAGCGATTTCTGCTTGTTTGAGCTGCGTTACATCCCGGCCTGCTGCTTGATACTCGACGATTTGTCCGCTCTCGTCGAATATAGCGCGATCGATCCACTGCTGCCAGCCAATTTCCCCGCTCGGCAAAATTACTCGGTGTTCCCCAGTAAAAATAGGCTTGTCGGGAGACACAGAAGTATATTGATCTTGAAAAATTTCTCGGTCTGCTTCTGGGATCAGCGGCATAAAGCTATTGCCGAGCAAGTCTTCTGGTTGCACGCCGAAATAGCGACAGTAAGCTTGATTGACAAAAGTGATTTTACCGTCGGGGAGGTAGCGGCAAATCAGTTCGCTTTGGTCTTCCACAATCGCCCGGTAGCGCGCCTCGCTCTGCCGCAGGGCATTTCCGGCATTTTTGCGATCGCCGACTCGTTTTTCTAGTTCACAATTGCCGTCTAACAGTTCGCATTGTTCCTGGAGTTTTGCCGCTTCTTGGTGCAGTGCCTCTATCCAGCTATACATTGCTGAGCGAATCCTTTTTTCGCTGACTAAACCTACGACCTGACCCCGTTCATCCACAATTGGCAAGTAATCGATCGAGTGTTGACAAAATAGCTTAAATGCGGTAAAAATATCTGTAAATTCTGATTCTTTTAAGACTATTAAATTCCGGGTCATTGCGTCGGCAACTTTCATGCCTTGCCATCCGTACTCGGTGGCTAAGTTCAGCACATCTTCCGGCCTTAGCAGTCCGACTAGCTGATTTTCATCGACAACTAAAACGCAACTAATCGATGCTTTTACCGTTTCGTTTGAGTGATGGGCTGAATTAGGCAACGGACAAGGGTCGATCGCCCCACGCATTAGGGCGATCGCATCCCCGAGGCAAGCGGAAGGCGCAACCGTCACAGGGTGGCGATCGACAGCTTTTAAGGGCGATCGTAAATTTGCTGACAAATTAGCAAGTTCCATCAGTCTTGGCGAAAAAGTATTGCTAATTAACTTTAGCAACACTAGTCAACAGTCATTAGTCATTAGTCATTAGTCATTAGTCATTAGTCAACAATGCGGACGGTGCAACCGGAATCGATATGAATTGCTGCTAGAGCTTTTTTGATTGTTTCGGATGCCTACAGGATGCGAGTGGTGGCGTACTGAGTTATTTTTCGCTTGCGGGCGCGCTGTCTGTCTGTCACATCGCGGCCGATGTACACGAAATCTTGAACGGCGGCCCCAGATCCAGAAATGCCTTGAATTTCAGTCGAAATCGCCGTACAGGAAAACGAAACTGTTAGCTTTTCTCCGCTTTTGGCCCTGCAAATTACTTCGGTGTTAGTTTCAGATTGTTGAGGCGGATATTGACTGACTGCTTGCAAAGATGCGCCAACTGCGGCAAGAACGTCTATTTGCTGGCCTACTAATTGTGATTCGCTGTAACCAAACAAATCTTGAGCCGCTTGATTGACTTTTTTAATTTTTCCCGAGGCTGTTGTTACCAACAAAACTTCCGCCATAGAAGTAATAATTTTTTCAACATAATTATTAGTAGCGGCTAAGGTACTCAATAAAATATCCATTTCATTGGTAGCTTGGACTAGAGTTTGTTCTAAAGCCATCCTGTCGGTTACGTCGTCAAAAAATATAATTAATCTCTGATGATTATCTTCATTGGTGAACTCGACAATATAGATATCAAAATAAAGCCGCGATCCATTTCCTAATACCCGCGCGATCGCTTTAAATTCAAAATTTTGCAAACGTCTTTCAAAAATATCGATTAAAATTTCTTCAGTTCCCACCAATTCGGGAAAGGGAATGCGGACATCGTTGCCGGTGACTACTTCCTCGGGACAGTCGCCAAACCGCTGCACTTTGAGAGATGTTTCTTGGATTAAAAAATGTTTGTCCAGTGCTAGGTACTCCAAGTGGTGGGGAACTAACAGTTTTTTTAACAGGGTTTTCATATTAGATTTTGAGTAGTGAATGCGCCCTCTGTATCAAATTATCTCAGATTAATCTATTTATCTCTATTTGTCAAATGGAATTTTGACTATAAAGGTAGTGCCTAACCCTGTCTCGCTGGAAAATTCGATTTGACCTCCGTGCAAGTCTACACACTGCTTCACTATGGATAAACCCAGTCCTGTGCCGGGTATTTTTCCGACATTTTGGGCTCGGTAATAAGATTCAAACAGTTGTTCTTGATCTTCGATAGGAATGCCAATGCCTGCGTCTTTAATTTTAAATTTAGCTTCTTCATTCTCACAATTTAATTCAAAATAAATATGGCTGCCGATCGGCGAATATTTTATAGCATTTGACAGCAAATTTGTCAAGATGTGCCGCAGCAATTTTGGATCGAGTGCTGGCAAGTCTTGCGTTTCCTCCGACTCCCGATCGGTTTTTTTCGCGGAAACACTTAATTTTTTATAAATAAAATTAATTCTATGATTTTTGCCGTAACTAATTTTAATTGATTCTACTAACTCGCTGCAAAGTTTGTGTAAGTCAACTGGTGCGGGATTGAATTCGAGTTTTCCCGCTTCGGCGCTGCTGAGCAACCGCACGTCATCTAATAGCTGAGCCATGTGTTTAGATGCTGATTCAACGTGTTCGAGGTATTGTTTTTTTTCCTCGTGGGTGATTTCGTCGCCGTAGTCTTGGAGGATTTTAGTAGCAAATAATATTGTATGTAAAGGATTGCCGAATTCGTGAGCGAGCATGGAGAAAAAACGAGATTTTACCTGTCTGAGTTCTTGCTCTTTTGCCAAACATCGGCGAATTTCTATTTCTTGTTGCTTACGTTCTGTGATGTCCCTGCCGATATAGATGAAATCGTAAAGTTCCTGTAATTCTGTCTGAATTGCCGAACAGGAAAATTCTACCCAAATTTCTTCTCCTGCTTTAGTAGTGCAGATTACTTGCAGTTCTCTGAGCAGCTCTTTATGAGACAAAATATAGCGGTGGCGAGCTTGGTAAAGCAACTTTTCTTCGACTACTATTATGGAGAGGGGGTGGCCGATCAATTCTGCTTCATTGTAGCCAAATAACCATTTTGCTGATTGATTGACTGTTTTGATAATTCCTAATGTTGTTGTCACCAACAAAGCATCGCCCATCGAGCGAATAACTTTATCTATATAATCGTTAGAAGCGGCTAAGGCACTCACCAAAAGATGAGCTTCATTCGCCCTCTGAATCAACGATTGCTTCATCACCATCTTTTCGGTGGTATCTTCAATCAAAATTAGCAATTTACTTGGCACATCTTCTTGTTCGTCTTCATGTTTGATAGCCAACATATCAAAGTATAAAGGGCAGTTGTGGTCGGTAAACCGAGCGATACCTTTGAGATCGCAACTCGGCAGCCGTCCCATAATGATAGACATGAGGATATTTTCAAGGCCAATCAGTTCGGGAAAACTCATGCGAGCATCTGCACCGGGTATCGCGTCGCCCGGAGTATCGGCATAATGCTGCACTTCGGCGGAGGTTTCCTGAATGATGAAATGGTGATTTACTACCAAATACTGTGTTTGTCGCGGCTCCAACAGCTTTCTCAAAAGGGGGTTCATACTTGTTCTACCATTCTGTAAGCTAGTTTATAGAAGATTTCGTCAACGTCTTTGCCTGTTTTAGCAGATGTAGTGTAAACTGCTATTACTTTGTCTTGACCTATCGAATGGGCTATTTCCACTAGCAGCGCCAATTTTTCCTCGTCAATCAAGTCTACTTTGTTCAAAGCGACGATAATTGACCCTTTAGGATTGACTGAAGAAAAAAGCTGAATGTGTTCGGAGATTCGCTCAACTGTTTCGGAGCGGCTGACATCGGCAACGATTAAAACGCCGCTAGCTCCCTGCAAGTAAGTCGGTGCTATTCCTTTGAATTTTGTATGGCCTTCTAAGTCCCAAATTAGCAACTGTGCCGTCACGTTTTCTCGCTGTTTTACGCTTTCTAATTCTAGGCTTTTGCGGGAAATTTTTACTCCCACAGTGGAGAGGTACTGGTCGCTGAATTGCCGATCGACAAAACGGCGGATCAGGCTGGTTTTCCCCACGCCAAAATCGCCAATCATGCAGATTTTTTTAGATATAGTAACTGGCATAATTATTTACTGTTTATAGTATTAGTTATTGGTTCAAATAGCACGCATCTGCTTAAAAGTCGCGGTTGATTGGGTTCCAAGCCGGGAGGAGGATTTGGGCTGCCGATCGTTTGGAGGCGCTTCGGGTCAGCACCTTGCCGCACTAAAGCATCTCGCACTGCTGCAGCACGCCTGAGCGACAACTTTTGATTTGTAGCAAGTTCCCCCATTCCATCGCTGTGCCCAATTATCTTAATCTGTTTGTGAGGATATTGATCCATGAAATTTTTGACACTGGCGATGATTTCTCCATATCTTGAGTCTAATTTTGTCGTTCCTTGCTGGAAGTAGATGCGGCTTGTAATTTTCAGCGGCTCTAATTTAACTGTGCTAATCACCGATTGAACACCGGGAATTTGCTTCAGGGATTGAGCTATTTTCTGGGCGTCTGCACCGTCTATAACTCTGCCCTCTACAGTAACTTTCCGATCGCCGTAGCGAGTAGAAATAAAAACGCCCTCTCTCTGGTTCAAAATAGCGGTAATCCGCAGCACCTCGGCGGCCGTCAAAACAGGATCTGGGGGGACATCTACAGCTACAATTCTATTATCTAATTGCAATTTTGGTGCAGTGGATGCGACTATTTTTTCGGCTTTTGCCCGCAATTCTCGATTGGGCAACTTTCCGGTTAGCTTTAAAGTTTTGCCATCCACTGCAACATCTAAGCGGTAAACTGCTAATTCGGGAGTGTCGGCTAAAGCTGCGACGGCATTTGCTTGGAGGCGGCGCTCAACACTGCTGCGGTACTGATGTATTCCCCAAGGTACTAAGATTAAGCTCAGGGCGGCTAAAGTGATAGCCGCTAGGGCGATCGGGGGTTTTGTTGATTTTTCTTTGTGCAGCGGGTCGAATAAAGTTTTTATTAACGGGTGCAGCGCATCCGGTATAGTACCGGGATCGCCGTTAAAGTCGTGAATTAATTTACCGTAATTAAGGATGAGATTACTAACGTTTTGTCGCATTTTGTTGATGAACGAGTGTGGCGGTTCTCCTTTAATCACGACTGCCATGTAGCAGTATCCCGCTACTTCTAGCATAATCTTGGAGTCGCCGTATTCAATTTGATTGAGTTCGGAAGCTTCTCCGGGCTGCACGATGCACTCGTTAACAAAGCTGCGAATAGCTGTGAGCATTCCTGCTACCATTTCTGATTCTAACTGGTAGCTTTCTGAGTTTTGAACTTCGGAAATTATCAAGCCTGATGCTTTGTGAATTAAGAAGGCTGCTTGGACGGTAAAGGGTACTGATTCTTTGAGGATTAATTCGGCTTCGGAGACTCCTTGTACTTGGGAGCGAATTTTTCGCCCAATTCCTTCGACGCTGATGGCATTTGACACTTTTTCATTGATTGTTTTGATAGCTTCTGCCATGTATCGGGAAATTGTACTGCCAATTACGGGATAGAGCGCATCCACCATAGAGTCGCGTTCGAGTTTTATTTGGGCTGTAATCGCTTTGCCCATTTCCGGGGCGAGAACCTGGGCGATCGACTCTTGGTCAAGGCGAATTTGCTCTTTAATTGCTAGACCGACTTCTGGGGCGATCGCCTTAGCAATATCCGCTGGCGAATTCACTATTTGTTGAGCAAGTGCCTCGGGAAGCAGCTCAGCTATTGCCGCACTCATTGCCGACTTGTTTTCGTGAGTTTTTGCCCTAATCACTTCGTCAATAATTGGGACGATCGCGTTGACTACTTCTTCTCTGGAATCGGCAATTTTGCGGCTGAGAATTTCTCCGATCCAAGGCAGCATCAACTCAATCAACTCTTGGGGCTCGTAGATTTGGTGCTCTAATTTTCCTAATTTATCGTCGATTGTGGCCATCAGGTGGCGAACCCCCGGCAAATCATTTTCTGCCAGCAGATTTTTGACTTGCTCGATATCCGACATTTTTGAGCCGAAAATCAGATTTTGCAGCGTTTCCATCGCGCTGTCGGCTTGATTTAAATCCTGTTGAATTTGCCCTAATATTTCTGTCGGCTGTTCTAGTAAGTTTGGGATTTCTAGAGGCGAAGCCACCGCAGCATCTAAATATGCAGTTTCTGGTGGATCGGAGACTGTGGAAACTATGGGGTTATGGGGAATTACCGAGGGTTTTGACTCGGTTTCGGGAGGGGAGATATCCTGTAAATGACGATCGAACTGGTGGGAGTTTTGAGCCTGTACGTACTGTAGAGAATCTTTCATTGTCAAGTTAGACAACTCTGGGAGTGGCTCTGATTTCTCCTCCAAATCCGGCTGGGCGATCGCTGAAACATCTATAGTTTTAGCTGAGGAATAGTCTTTTTCCAGTTCTGAAGTGTTGAGTTTTTGAGTAGCCCACAGCAAACTTTTAAACTCGTCTGCAACAGACGAATCAGCAGACTCGGGTTCGCGATCGCCCGTTTCGGGCGAGCAACTCGGTGCCACTTCCTCTTGCTTTTCTGAGGAAATACCTAACAAATCCATCAACCCGCCGAGGGCCCCAGCTTGATTGTTTTCGCTGCTGCTGTCAGCTTCGGGCTCTGCATTTTGCTGGTTTGAAGCAGCAATAATTTTGAGTTCGACTAACAGATTCAGCAAGGGTTCGAGCTGGGCTGCGGCATCGGCAGCAGACTCGTCTGGTTGAGAAACAAAACCCTCTAACTCATTTTCGTCAGCCGGATTTTCTTTCGGTAAAGCCATGCGTTATTATCCGTGATGGTGGCGCTCCGGCAACAGAAATTCGTTATTTAACTTATTATCAGCAACGTTTTTAAGTTCGGGCACAAATTCTGTTCCTTTGAGCCTCATGCCGAGTTCAAACAGTATTTCTGCCATGTCGTCTCTGGAAACTTTAACATCTCTGAGCATGGAAAAGCGCCGATCGAGTTCTTCAAAAACTTGTGTTTTCAAAGTGCGGGTTTCTTCGGAGAGTCTATCTCTGGTTTGGGAGAGTTCGTCGCGAAGCGAACTGGTTTGATTGTCCATCGCTTCGTCGAGGGCTTCCATGTTGCTGGAGAATTTGCGGTTAACGCGATCGATTTGCTGACGGAGGTCGGCGCTTTCTTCTTGCGTGTTTGAGGTGAGGGATTTAACTTTCTTTTCTAAGGAATCAACTGCCGCCTTCATTTCGGCAGACAGAACTGTTTTTACTTGTTCGATGCGAGCTTGCATATCTTGCTGCATCATGGACAAGTCGGAATCTATTTTATCGAAGCGATTGTCGTATTCTCTAAGCTGGGCTCCAAAAATTATATCCCGGATCTGGTCGATATTTCCCAGCCGTTCGCGCATTTCTTCTTTAGTTATTTCGGCCATACTTGTACCTCGAATCTCCGAAGATTGTGAGCTTAAGAACTGTGCTAGTGATTTACGACAGTGGTTGGCGCCACTAGCTTTTTTGACGGGGCGGGATTTTATTGTTTCAACTCTCACCCCTGCGTGGGGGAGGGGATTTTTTAGAGTTTTGACTCTAAATATCCTGAGATGCAAATTCACAGGGCCGAGTCTTGTCACCAAAAATGGCGGTTTGCTATCTTTGACTTGCAGCAAGCTCAGATAAGCGTAGATTTTTATGCTATACAGCGGGTTAGGTTTTAATGTCTTGAGTGACATCCTCAATGATATCGCATCTTGACAGTGCCTCATACATAGCGCTTGGGCTGCGGCAAAAAGCGGGGGCGCGATCGCACAGGTCTTATGTATAAGATATGAAGGAGAAAGCTTGATCGCTCGCCGATCGACTCCTATGGATGTTGCCTTTGAGCAGAAAGCACTTATACAGTCGAACTCTGCCCCGAGCTCCCCCTTTTCCTTGTCCTCCTGCGATCGCCCTATAAAAAAGCGTAGGGCCCGATCGACAGCGACCAGACCCAATAATATGAGAACTTAGTTTTTTCTAACAAACGAGATGTGTTTCCGGTTGAGAACTTTTACTTACTAGGGTTTACAACTTTTGCAGCTTTACTTTTAATCCGCAACTACAACTATGTCTGACTCGACTGCGGTTTGGCTTGACTGCTCGATCGGCAGTTCGCCACTATTCCAAGTTGTGTTCGGTTAATTTCTGCTGCGCCTGGGAATCTAGACCGGAGACACCATGTCTATATCCTCGAACTTTCTTTCTAAATATAGCGACCTCCTTTCTCTTCCTGTCCCGGTGTCTATTATTAAGTTAGCACGAGCTTTCCGAGGAGTAAAGCACTATTTGCAAAACTTGATAGGTCTTTACATTACTAAGTATAATGATATGAATATCCAAATAGATGTAAGTTAGCACTCACGCACTCCTAACCAAGAAACCGGGTTTTTCTACCGAGATTGAGGATTTTAAGCAAGTATTTTGGTAGAAAAACCGGGTTTCTGGACACCCGTGCGTAAGTCCTATAAATTCTATTGTTGCTACATCTTTACATACTTAACAGTTCTTGTCATGTCTATTTCTCCTAAGTATCTCGGCGGTAGCCAAATCCGCCAAACCTTCCTCGACTTTTATGCTCAGCGGGGACATAATATCTTGCCGAGTGCTTCTTTGGTGCCCGAAGATCCGACGGTGTTGCTGACGATCGCCGGAATGCTACAATTCAAGCCGATATTTCTCGGACAGCGCACGGCCGAATCACCGCGGGCCACGACTTCTCAAAAGTGCATCCGCACCAACGACATCGAAAACGTCGGCCGCACCGCCCGCCACCACACGTTTTTTGAGATGTTGGGTAATTTCAGTTTCGGGGATTATTTCAAGAAACAGGCGATCGCCTGGGCGTGGGAACTTTCCACGGAAGTTTTCGGTTTACCAGCGTCCAATTTGGTTGTTAGCGTTTTCCGAGAAGATGAGGAAGCTTTTGCGATTTGGCGCGATGAAATTGGCATTCCGGGCGATCGGATTCAGCGCATGGGAGAAGATGACAATTTCTGGCAATCCGGCCCGACTGGCCCCTGCGGTCCGTGTTCGGAGATTTACTATGATTTCCACCCAGAGAGAGGCGACAATATTGACCTCGAAGATGATAGCAGGTTTATTGAATTCTACAACCTGGTTTTCATGCAGTACAATAAAGATGCAGAGGGCAATTTAACACCGCTGCAAAATCAAAATATTGATACTGGCATGGGACTGGAACGGATGGCGCAAATCCTCCAGAAAGTCCCCAATAATTACGAAACGGATTTGATTTTTCCGATCATTCAATCGGCGGCGGAAATTGCCGGGATTGATTACCACAATAGCGATGAAAAAGTCAAGGTTTCGCTGAAAGTAATTGGCGATCACATTCGGGCTGTGGTGCACATGATTGCGGACGAAATTCGCGCGTCGAATGTTGGTCGGGGTTACATTTTGCGCCGGTTGATTCGCCGGGTGGTGCGCCACGGGCGGCTGATTGGAATTCAGGGCGAATTTACGGTGCGGGTGGCTGAAAGTGCGATCGGCCTTTCGGAAGCTGCTTATCCGAACGTGCGGCGGCGGGAAGCTCAAATTAAGGCGGAATTGGCAAGGGAAGAGGCGCAGTTTCTCAAGACTTTGGAACGCGGAGAGAAGCTGCTGGAGGAAATTCTCAAAAAAGCTCTTGTGGAACAGGCGTCTGGCCTGTCGGTTTCTCAGGGCGGGCAAGATGCCCACCCCACAGTAGAGATTTCTGAGTCTCAGGGCGGGCAAGATGCCCACCCCACAGTAGAGATTTCTGAGTCTGAGGGCGGGCAAGATGCCCACCCCACAGTAGAGATTTCTGGTCAAGATGCTTTCACTCTTTACGATACCTACGGTTTCCCCTTAGAACTGACTCAAGAAATTGCTGAGGAACAGGGAATTTCTGTGGATTTGGACGGCTTTGAAGCGGCGATGAAGGAACAGCAAACTCGCGCTAAAGATGCTCGCCAAACAATCGATTTGACTGTGCAGGGTTCTTTGGATAAGTTGGCTGAAACAATCCAGGGAACTGAGTTTGTTGGTTATGCTGAATTGTCGAGTTTAGCTGAGGTAGAAGTTATCTTGGTTGACGGCAAATCTGTGGAGGAAGCAGCCGCCGGTACCGAGGTACAAGTTGTGTTGAACCAAACGCCGTTTTATGCTGAATCTGGCGGCCAAATTGGGGATAAAGGTTATTTGAATGGCAGCATTCAGGGAGAGAATGGAGAGGGTTTGTTGGTAAGAGTTGATGATGTGAAGAAGGAATCGGATTTCTTCGTGCATTTCGGCTTTGTGGAACGGGGAACCCTGAGAGTGGGCGATAGTATTACGGCGAAAATTGACAACAGCAGCCGCCGCCGAATTCAGGCCAACCACACAGCAACTCACTTATTACAATCAGCTTTGCGGAAAATTGTGGACGATTCGATTTCGCAAGCTGGTTCGCTGGTATCGTCTGAGAGATTGCGGTTTGATTTCAATTCTCCGCGCGCTGTCACAGCAGAAGAGTTGCAGAAAATTGAGGATTTAGTTAATAGTTGGATTGCTGAGGCGCACGCTGCGGTCGTTGCAGAAATGCCGATCGCCCTTGCGAGAGAAAAAGGCGCGACTGCGATGTTTGGCGAGAAGTACGGCGACGTGGTGCGGGTTATCGATTTTCCCGGCGTTTCGATGGAATTGTGCGGCGGAACTCACGTCAGCAATACCGCAGAAATCGGGCTGTTTAAGATTGTTTCCGAAGCCGGGGTAGCGGCGGGAACTCGCAGGATTGAAGCGGTTTCCGGTCAAGCTGTTTTGGACTATTTGAACGTGCGGGATAAGGTGGTGCGCGATTTGGGCGATCGATTTAAGGCCAAGCCTGAAGAATTGCCGAACCGGATTACTAATTTGCAGAATGAGTTGAAGGATACTCAGAAACATTTGGCTGCTGTCAAGTCGGAATTGGCGATCGCAAAATCCGACCAGTTGCTGAGTGCGGCTGAGGCGATCGGTGAATTCAAAATCATTGTAGCTCAATTGGGTGATGTGGATACGGAAGCGCTGAAAACTGCGGCGGAAAGGTTGCAGCAAAAGTTAGGAAATGCTGCGGTTGTTTTGGCATCAATTCCTGAACCGGACAAGGTAAGTTTGGTGGCAGCTTTTAGTCCAGAAGTCAATAAGAAAGGATTGCAAGCTGGCAAGTTTATCGGGGGAATTGCTCAAATTTGCGGCGGAAAAGGCGGCGGGCGGCCTAATTTGGCGCAAGCTGGGGGACGCGATGCAAGCAAGTTGCAGTCAGCGTTGGAAAGTGCTCGCAATCTGTTAGTTGAAGGGTTGGGGTAGTCTGGGTTTTCTGTAGGGAAACGGCACTGCCGTGTCCTAATTCACCACCAAATCTAACACCTATTTTGTACAAACACGGCGCGGTGTCCCGCGCCGGACACGGCATTGCCGTGTCCCTACAATACGGGGCCGTGTGCGGCTTTGCTACCAAAGGTAATATCAAACAAAACCTAATACCAATTCTGTAGGGAAACGGCACTGCCGTGTCCTAATTCGCCACCAAACCTAACACCAATTTTGTCAAACACGGTGCGGTGTCCCGCCCCGGACACGGCAATGCCCTGTCCCTACAACATCTGCGTTTATCCGCGTCCATCCGCCAATATCTGCGGTTAAAAACTCCCTTGATTTCCCCGCAAAAAATGTAAAATCATACAAACATGGGTAGTCAAAAATGAACCAACCACGCCGCCAAGCCTATCTCACCCTGATTGAATCTCTTTTCAACTGTCCCAGCGAAGAAGAAACCGCCATCCTGCAAGCCAATCTAGAATTATTAGACGATGATTTTGCCGAATATTTGCGAGAGTGGGCAGCAGAAACCCTGCCCAACTTGGATGCAGATATAGCAGAAAATCTTGCCAATGTATTCTACAATTTAGATATAAAAATTTCAAGTCTTAAGCAAGGCAGTCGGAAAAGCAACTTAGAGATTGCTATTGCTTGTCTGGATATAGGATTAACTATTTTTACTCGCGAAGCTTACTCAGAAAAGTGGGCAATGTTTCAAAATAGTCTAGGTATTAAATACTGGGAAAGAATCAAGGGAGACAGGGGTGATAATTTAGAAAGGGCGATCGCATTTTATGAAGCTGCTTTAGAAGTTCGCACCCGTGAAGCTTTTCCCCAAGATTGGGCAATGACTCAAAACAATTGGGCAAATGCTTACAAGAATAGAATCAAGGGAGACAGGGGAGAGAATTTAGAAAGGGCGATCACAGCTTATAAATTGGCTTTGTCAATTTACACCCGCGAAGCTTTTCCCCAAGATTGGGCAATGACTCAAAATAATTTGGCAAATGCTTATCGTGACAGAATCAGGGGAGACTGGGGTGAGAATTTAGAAACCGCAATCAAATTTTATGAAGCTGCTTTAAAAGTTCGCACCCGCGAAGCTTTTCCCAAAAATTGGGCAGCGACTCAAAATAATTTGGCAAATGCTTACCAGAATAGAATCAGGGAAGACAGGGGAGAGAATTTAGAAAGGGCGATCACAGCTTATGAATTGGCTTTGTCAATTTACACCCGCGAAGCTTTTCCTCAAGATTGGGCAATGACTCAACATAATTTGGCAAATGCTTACAAGAATAGAATCAGGGAAGACAGGGGAGAGAATTTAGAAAGGGCGATCACAGCTTATGAATTGGCTTTAGAAGTTCGCACCCGTGAAGCTTTTCCCCAAGATTGGGCAATGACTCAAAATAATTTGGCACTTGCTTACAGTAACAGAATCATGGGAGATAGGGGAGAGAATGTAGAAAGGGCGATCGTAGCTTATGAATTGGCTTTGTTAGTTCGTACCCCCGAAGCTTTTCCCGAAAAATGGGCAATGACTCAAAATAATTTGGCAATTGCTTACTGTCAGAGAATCACGGGAGACAGCGGAGAGAATTTAGAAAAGGCCATCGCACTTTATAAATTGGCTGTGTCCGTTCGTACTCGCGAGGCTTTTCCCGAAGATTGGGCGACAACTCAAAATAATTTGGCAAATGCTTACAAGAATAGACTCAGGGGAGACAGGGGTGAGAATTTAGATATTGCGATCGGATTTTATCAAGCTGCTTTAGAAGTTTGCACTCCTGCTACCTTACCGCTTTACTGTCTGGGTACTGGGCGAAACTTAGGCAATTTAGGATTTGCAGAAAATTTGTTGGAAACAGCCCTATTCGGCTACGAAAAAGCCATCCAAGCTGTCGAACAAAGCCGCGAGTGGCTTACATCCGATAACCGCAAACGAGAGATTATAGAAGAAAATCTCGATGTTTATGAAAACATGGTTCAATCCTGCATCAATCACCAACAATATCACAAAGCCGTTCAAACCGTAGAACGCAGCAAATCTCGCTACCTAGTCGAACTCTTCACCAACAGCGAAATCTATCCCAAAACAGCCACAGAATTCGAGAAACAGCAACTTCAAGACTTGCGCCGTCAAATCGCCGCCTTGCGACAATTCCTAGAAGCAGAATCATCCTCTTCCTCCCTCGACAACGGTGGAGAATCAGGAATTCCTGGATTAGAGCGCACAACTCAGACCCGCAATCTCAGCAGCGAATCATTTCAACAACAAAAAGACACTTTAGTAACAAAATTGCAGCAGTTAGAACAATTGCTGCAACCTTTCAAACAGCGAGAACCTGAATTCGTCCTAACTCAGAAAGTCGAACCCATAGACATCGCCGAATTCCAGCAAACATTAGATGCAGAAACAGCAATTGTAGAATGGTACATTGGCAACTCCAAGTTTGCATCTAACGACCAAGATTGGGGAGGTGTAGCGTTTGTTATTACGCATGACGCTATTGAATTTGTCACGCTTGCCGCAGCCGAAATATCTGAATTAGAAGCCTGGCAAAAACACTATCTAGAGGAATATCGCAGTGAAGATAACACAATCTGGAAACAAACCTTATCCGAGAAACTGCAAAAACTATCCGAAATATTGCGGCTAGATGAGATAGTCGCCAAAATCCCCGAGCATTGCAGCAAACTGATATTAGTACCTCATCGTTACCTCCACTTATTCCCGCTGCACGCCTTACCTTTCACTTCAGAAACCCGGTTCAATCCAACAACCGAATTTTGTGGATACCTGCTAGACTGTTTTCCTGGCGGCGTGAAATATGCCCCCAGTTTGCAACTGCTGCAACTCGTACAAAACCGCAGCAAAACCCGGACATCTCCCGCACCCGAACTTCAACCATTATTTGCGATCCAGAATCCCACGGAAGATTTATCGAACGCCGACATGGAAGTAGAAACGATCAAACAAAGATTTGATACCCATAATATTTTAATCAGAAAAGGAGCCACAAAAATAGCCTTCAACGAAAATATAAAAAATCTCTCGAATGCCGGCTATATCCACTTTTCCTGTCACGGATTTTTTAACTTTGACTATCCGCTGCTGTCACTTCTCGTGTTAGCCGATTCCCTGGAATCACCAACATCTCCCCCAACCCCTCACCTGCAAGGAGAGGGAAGTCAGGAGAAAGATAAAGAAAACCCTTATGTCACTATGCACGGGCGGCGAAAAGTCATCCCGGAAAAATGCCTAACTTTGCGAGAAATTTTTGCCGAATTAGAGTTGTCACATTACAGTCTCGTCACACTCTCCGCCTGCGAAACCGGGTTAACAAACTCTACTGAAATGACAGATGAGTACATCGGTTTGCCCAGCGGCTTCTTGTATGCTGGGAGTATGAATGTTGTTAGCACATTGTGGTCAGTAGATGCTTTTGCGACGGCGATTTTAATGATAAAATTTTATCAGGAATTGCTACATAAAGTTTCGGTAGCAGTAGCTTTGAACGCCGCCCAAAACTGGATGCGCGCCGTCAGCCGGGAGGATTTGGGAGTTTGGGTTAAATCCTTAAATTTAGATAAAAAATCCGGGCAAAGTGTGGAACTGTGGTTAACATTGTCGCCAGAGGCACAGCCGTTTAGCCATCCCAAGTATTGGGCGGCATTCTGTGCTACTGGATATTAAGTGGAAGAAGGACTAAAGTCCTCACTACGAACCTGTGTTTTATTAACGGAGAATTGTTTTATGGAACCCGAAAAAGTTATCATGGTCTTTCTGAAATGGCTGGGCGAAAATCCGAGCATTTTCATGCCCAAAGCATGGCAAGATTTACCCAAACTAGAGACAGAAATAGCAGAATCAGCCGATGATGAATTATTTCCGATTGCCATGACTATCAGCAAGTGGTGCAGCAAACACGGATTGGGAGAAACTTTAAGAGAAGCTATAGGCATAAATAAAAAAGATATCGACGATGGAGGCGACCCCACCCCAAATACAATGCAGCCACTAACCAATATCACTCAAGTTCTGCGTCAAAGCATTGAAGAAGCTTGCAAAAAAATTCAAGAACTCGACGCACAGAAATCAAATACAGACAATGACTCAAAATAGTAAAATCTATGCCCCCAACGTCTATTTATTTGCCTATCACCTCTGTCAACCCCTAGAAACAGAGTCCATTTCCCCTGGAGGATTCACCAAACTGTGGGAAAAGTGCCACGAGATATTGCAAACTAAATTAGCAGTCGGTACGGCCTTCAACGGCAGCTACTTGTCCAAAAAAGACGAACCTACTGGATGGCGAGTCAACCTGATTAATAAACAAGTTGTTGGCAACCGGAGGTCTCTCCCCTTTGCTAAGAATATTTCCCACGATAATCAGCAAATTAATCTCAAAGGTTTCGCCGAACCGCTGCGGATTCATGACAGCTACGCTTTGGGTTTACAAATTCGCGTTCCCGAAAAAGTTGACGGCAATAAAACCTCGGCTGTCGATGTTAGCATCTTCCAAGAGTTTAATCCCGATAACTGCTTGCTGCCGGATTTCGTGCAGAGTAATTTCGGGCAAACTCTGCTGCTTACGGCTTGGCTGAGTATCGAACAAATTCAGGCGGCGCGGGAAGATTCGCAGTTTCTCAAAAATTTAGGCAAACAGTGTCTCGAAAAGTTGATTTCCGGTGAAAATCTGCCCGATTTCTCTCGTCAAGGCGAGTTATTTGGTAGTCCGATTTTGGAGTACGGCAATCCGAGTCAGCCCGATAGTTACTGTCACGTTATTATCTGGTTTTTCAACTCTTCCGCAACTGATGAAATCTGGGATGAGACGCGCTACAGCGATTTTATGGATTTGTTTTTATACCGAAATAAGATTCTTCGCGCTTATCACGATAGCCGCAAACTTTACCTGGTGACTCGCGAGGAATACAGACAAATTGAACTGGATATTGACAAGACTTTTAAGTATTTGCAGCGCGAACAATCTCAGCAGCGGGGTTCTAAAGGTGCTGGTTTAAAGCAGAAGGAATTAGAATATCTCAAAGGTCAGATGATTGAGATGCCGCTGCGGGCTGTGAAGTATGCCCGAATGCTGAGTGATTTGCAGGTTCGGGAAAATACGATCGCCATTAACGCCAAAAATTACCAAGATAAATTAAATCAAATAAGTTTTGACTTAAAAGCAAGAAACAAGTACAATGATAGTGATTGCGATTTAAGCTTTTTAGAATTATTCAGCAAAGAAACCTCGCCCCAGTTTCAAGAGCAAATCAAAGCCGACTTAGGCTACTTCACACACGGTTCCGGCTTGCTAGACCAAGCAACCGAGGCAATTCGAGCTATTGTGGCGATCGAAGAAGCTTATCGGAATGCCAAACTAGAGGTCACGATTCAAGCTGTCGGCTTTGGTTTGGGAGTAGCCGGGCTAGTGGCTGGCAGTTCTCCTTATTTAATTAAACAAGACCCGCCGAATCAAATAGTTGCTTTGCCTTTGGTGAAGGTGGGAATTAATTCTTTTGCGTTAGTATTGTTGATTAGTATCGGTGCGGGGTTTGGGGTTTGGGGTGTGGTTATGCTGAGTGCCAATTCCAAGAATCTATTAGGTAAGTTCAAGAATCTACTCGGTAAAAATAAGCAGTTGCCGCCGCAATAGACTTGAATTGCATAAATCCTGGATTAATACGGAAACCGCAGATTCAAGGCAGATAAACACAGATTAACGCAGATAATTTTGAGATTGTTTGCGAATGAGTGCAAGAAGTCTAATCATCCCGGTTTTGGGGGGGGGCAAATTGCCCGCCCCAGAAAAAGATTGAGCTTAATATTGAGGTACAGACGGGTCTACTTCTTCACTCCAAGCAGTAATTCCGCCCTTAACATTAATCCCCTCAATTCCAGCTTCCTTCAAAATCCCCAAAGCCTTCGCAGAACGCCCGCCCATTTTGCAGTGTGCAATCAAGCGGTGGCCGTTCAACAATTCTTTGACTTTAGCGACTCCTGCGCCCTGTTCGATATCGGGCAAAGGTACCAAAACTGACCCAGGAATTTGACAAATTTGATACTCGTTGGGATTGCGAACGTCCAACAATACAAAATCCTTGGCACCGCTGTCGATTAACTCTTTAAGTTCTGTGACAGTCATCTCAGGAATTTGCGTTTGCTGACTTGCTTCCTGCGCTTTAGCTTGAGGAATGCCGCAGAATTGTTCGTAATCGATTAACTTTTCAATTACCGGGCGCACTGGATTCGGTCGCAGTTTCAATTGCCGGAACGTCATTTCTAAGGCATTGTAAAGCAACAGTCTGCCGCTCAAAGTAGTGCCTTGACCCAAGATAATCTTGATAGCTTCCGTTGCTTGGATAGAACCGACAACTCCGCACAAAACGCCTAAAACGCCGCCTTCGGCACAAGAAGGAACCATCCCAGGAGGCGGGGGTTCCGGGTACAAATCGCGGTAATTCGGGCCGCCTTCGTAGTTGAAAACTGTTGCTTGCCCTTCAAATCGGAAGATGGAACCGTAGACGTTGGGCTTGTTTAGAAGGACGCAAACGTCGTTCATCAAATAGCGAGTCGGGAAGTTGTCCGTGCCGTCGATGATGATATCGTAAGGAGTGGCAATGTCGATCGCATTTTCGGAACTAACGCGAGTTTCGTACAAATCAACTTGACAAAAAGGATTAATTTCTAAAATCCGATTTTTAGCCGACTCAATCTTCGGTTTCCCAACCCAAGAAGTGCCGTGAATTACCTGCCGCTGCAAATTGGAATGGTCAACAATATCAAAGTCTACAATCCCAATGCGGCCAACACCGGCGGCTGCTAAATAAAGCAGCAGCGGCGAACCGAGGCCTCCCGTACCGATGCAGAGCACGCTGGCAGCTTTGAGACGCTTCTGCCCTTCCAATCCAACTTCTGGGAGGATGAGGTGGCGAGAGTAACGTTCGTATTCTTGTTTGTTGAGCTGGATCTCGTCCAGATTAGGATTTAGCATGATATTGTGTGTAGCGCCGATTTAGAATTATATCCTATCTGAATCTTTCGCCTTTTTACGAGTTTGTTATTTTTACTAATTATTTCTTAATCTGAGTCGGTTCCACTGCGAGAATTTCCTCTGCTTGAAAGTTCCCCTCTCCGTCAAGACTCCAACTGCGGAGGTCTTCCCAACAGCCTTGTCGGACGGACACAATGATATAAGAGTATTGGGCCCAGGCTAATGTCCGATCGCACTCTGAGGGCACTGCCGGACAATCCGTGTGAGAATGATATATACCGATAATATCCAGAGTGCGATCGCGCCCATGTTTCATCGCCCGCAACATATCTTCGGGCGCTATAGCATATCTGCGTCGTTCTGTCAATCCCTTTTCTTCAGGCCAATTCTCCTGGACCTGTGCACTCCAAGCATTGTCAGTCGGCCAAACTTCTACTAAAGTTTTAACACCAGCAGTAACTCGACCGAGCAACAAACCGCAGCATTCTTCAGGATATGTGCTTTCGGCGTGGGTGCGGATGGATAAAATTTGAGAGTCGGAAAGTGCGATCGGCTGCATGGGTTTTTATTGTAGATTTTTTTGTAAAGTGCGATCGGGCTTTTTTT